>JALYUI010000085.1 GCA_030853845.1 Bacteroidota bacterium
CACGCGAGATGCTTCGCTGCGCTCTGCATGACGTTCTATTTATCAAAAACATATCCCACACCCGCTACTCCTGCCGCAGCACATAGCCCGCGCCGATAACGGTGTGAATGAGCTTGCTGGAAAATCCCTGGTCGACTTTTTTGCGCAGGTAGTTTACGTACACGTCGATGACGTTGCTGCCGGCGTCGAAGGCTTCGTCCCAGCCCTGCTCGGCGATTTCGCCCCGGCTCAGCACGCGGCCGGGGTGGCGCAGCAGCACTTCGAGCAGGTTGAACTCGCGGGTGGTGAGGCGCAGGGGCTGGCCGGCGCGGGTTACGGTGCGGGTGTTGGTGTCGAGCACCACATCGGCGAAGGTGAGGCGAGTGCTGCCGGTGCGGCCGCTGCCCCGGCGCAGCAGGGCGCGCACGCGGGCCAGCAGCTCGATGAAGTCGAAGGGCTTCACGAGGTAGTCATCAGCCCCGTTATCGAAGCCGGCCAGCTTGTCGGTGGTAGTGCCCAGGGCGGTGAGCAGCAATATTGGTACCTGCGCATCGTGCCGGCGCACGGCGGCCAGCACCTCCAGCCCGCTGCGGCCGGGCAGCAACACATCCAGAATCAGGAGGTCGAAGGGCTGGGTGAGGGCCAGATGCTGGCCGGTTTCGCCGTCGGCGGCAACAGTCACGGTCAGCTGCTCTTCTTCCAGGCCGCGGCGCACCAGGGCGGCGAGGCGGGGGTCGTCTTCAACCAGCAGAATGTTCATAAAGGAAGGGTAGGGCAGGTGACTGGGGCAACTGGCCGCGATGCAGGACATGGTGGCGCGGGATAGGGGCGGGGTTGCATCAGACAAAGGAACGCAATACCGTGGGGCGGGGAAATGCTTGTGGCCTGCTGCGCAGAACGCGCTGCCAGCGATGCTCGCACGCGCCCTCGTGCTCCTGCCTTCACACAATCAGCTGGCGCAACAAATGGTGTACGTCGGTGGGCGAGGCCAGGTGGAAGCGGGCGGCCGAGTGCAGGGCCGAGCCCACGCGCACGGTGTAGGCCTCGGGCGGCAGGGCGCGGAAGGTGTCTTCGTCGGTGCGGTTGTCGCCGAGGGCCAGCAGGAAGCCGGGACCCTGCTGGCCGAGCCAGCGCAGGGCCGCCGTGCCCTTGTTGATGCCGGCGTTCTTGATTTCGAGCACCTTATTGCCCTCCAGCACCTGCAAATCGGTATTGGCCGTGATGAAGCTGAGGTGGCTGAGCAGCTCGCGGGCGCGCACGGCACCGAGCTCGGCATCGGCGCGGCGGTAGTGCCAGACCAGCGAGTAATCTTTTTCTTCGATGAAGGAGCCGGCCGGGCGGGCCACATACACATCCAGCACCGGACGCAGCTCGCGCTTCCAGTCGTTGCGCAGGGGCTGGAAAAGCTCCCAATCTTCTGCCCCGGCCCCGCGCAGCCACACGCCGTGCTCGGCAATGAAGTGCAGCGGCAGGTGGCCCAGCCACTGTTGCAGGGTGGTGCGGTCGCGGCCCGAGATGATGACCACGCGGTTTTGCGGGTTGTCGCAGAGGGCGTGCAGCAGCAGCTGGTAATCCTGTATCCAAATGGTGTCTTCGGGGCCGGCCAGGGCCAGCACGGCGGCACAAAATTTCTCGTTCAACTCCTGGTAAGCCTCCTGGTGCGCCTGTTCATACAGGGCGAACTGCGGGAAATAGTGGAAAGTGGGCCAGAGCGTGGAGTTGCTGAAGCCTTCGTAATAGTCGCGGATTGCGGCTTCGGTGAGGAAAACCGGGGCCATGTTATCGGCGTGCAGTTCCTGGGTGATGAAGCTTTCCTCGGCTTCGTCGTGCACAAACAGGCCGGGTCAGCCCACCCACACGTTGTCGCCCTCCCGGTAGATGGAGCCCAGGCCGGTGGCCCGCCCGCCCTCGCTGGGCTGAAAGGTGGGCTCTTCGTTGGCGCGCTGAACTTTGGTCGGCAGGCGGTTGGATACAATAATCGTTTTTGACATAGCAGAGTGGCTGAGATAGCCCAAGGCAGAGCGTGAGAAAAAAAAGAGTAAGCAGAGGCCCGTTTTGATTGTTTGTAAGCGTGCCGGAACCACCGGTCAGACCACCTTAGGTGGTCTGACCGGTTGAAGTGAGGTCGAAATCGTTGTCGCAACAATCGGTCTGACCGCCTAGGCGGTCAGACCGGAGCCGGCGAATTGCGGGCGGCATCGCGCAGCAGCTGCGCCTGCAATGCGGCATGAATGCGCCGGTCCTTAATGCGAAACCGGACCCAGCCCAACGCCACCATCGCCAGCCCAAACGGCACGAAAAACGCCCCAATCCACACGAAAACATGCTCCCGAAAGAAATTAATCAGCGAAAGGCCTGCAATCACCAGCGCCATGCCCGTGCGCAGGTACGCCAGCCAGGTGCGCTCGTTGGCCAGGTTGGTGCGCTCCAGCGCCAGCTCGTCGCGGAGTGTGAGTTGGGACAGCTGAAGAGGTGGCAAAGTAGACATGGGAAAAAGGATATACGGAATATTGGCCGTCAGAAACGGATTGCCCACGCTTTTGCCTGCGTATGCTGCTAGAACGCGCAGGCAAAAGCGCGGGCTGCCAAAGGGTTATTGCGCCGCCGTCCAGCCGCCGCCGAGGGCGCGGTACAGGTCAATGAGCAGCAGGAACTGCTGGCGGCGGGCAGCGGTCAGGCTCAGCTCGGCCTCGAGAACGCTGCGCTGGGCGGTGATGACTTCGATGTAGTTGGCGTAGTTGGCGCGGTAGAGGTCGTTGGCCGTGGCCACGGCTCGCGTGAGGGCCGCCACTTCCTGCTGGCGCAGGTCGGCCACTTCGCGGTAGTTGGCGAGGCCGCTCAGGTTGGTCGTCACTTCCTCAAAGCCGGTTTGAATGATTTTCTGGTAGCCCAGGTAGGCGGCGCGCTGCCCGGCGGCGCTGCGGGCGTAGCCAGCCCGCACGGCGCTGCGGTTGAGCACCGGCGCGGCCAAGCCAGCCAGCAAGCCGTAGGCCAGCGAGCCGGGCGTGTTCAGCAGCAGCGCCGGCGTGTAGGCGTTGATGCCCAGATACGGGGAAAGCGTGAGCGAGGGCAGGAAGGCGGCGCGGGCGGCGGCCACGTCGGCGCGGGCGGCCACGAGCTCGAGCTCGGCCTGCTGCACATCGGGCCGGCGCAGCAGCATGGCGGCGGGCATGCCGGCTGATACGGCCGCCGGCAGCTGCTGGAGGGCCAGCGCCCGGCCGCGCCGGATGGGCTGCGGGTAGCGCCCTAGCAGGCGGTTGAGCATGTTTTCGGTGGCCGAAATGCGCTGGCGGGCTTCGGCGGCCAGGCTGCGGGTGCGCAACAGCTGGGCGGCAAACTGCTGCACGGCCAGCTCGGTGGCCCGCCCGCCGAGCTTCTGAATTTTCACCACTTCGAGGGCACGCTCCTGGTAGGCGCGGTTTTTTTCGAGCACGGCCAACTGGTTGTCGTAGGTCAGCAGCTCATAGTAAAGGCTGGCGACCTGGGCCACCA
>JALYUI010000101.1 GCA_030853845.1 Bacteroidota bacterium
GTGCTGCACCGCGCGCTGTCCTCCGCTCACTACCTCGAAAATACGCCTGAAGCGGAAGTAGATGGCTACCTGGAAGACCTCACCCGCTTCGCCAACCTCCGCACGATGGTGCTCCAGCGCTACAACGTGGACCCCGACCATCGCCGCATCGAGCCCCAGATTCAGAAGCTACTCGATACCCATGTATCGGCGGCCGATATGATAGCCGTGGTGCCGCCCATCAACATCTTCAGCCCCGAATTTGCCAGCCAGGTGGCCGAGCGCATGGCCCCCTACGGCCACGCCGAGGAAGGGGAGGAGGGAGTAGCCTACGAAATTGCTACCCAACTCGTCAAAACCCTCACCGAAAAGCTGGACGAGAATCCCGCCAAATACCAGGAGTTCATCGACCGCATCAAAGAAGCCATCCGCGTGTACCAGCAGGAGCGCCGCAATGCGGCCGAGCTACTCAAGAACATCGTGGCCGTGCGCGAGGAATTCCAGAACGGTACCGGCAACACGCGCCCGGTTTCGCTGCACGGCCGCCAGGTTGCCTCCGCCGTGTTCGACCTCCTGGACAAGTCCCTGGCCAACATCGCCCCGGAAACGGTAGCCCAGTGGTCCATCGGGGTGGAAGCCACCATCTACGACAGCGTGCACGACCCCGATGGCACTCGTTTGGTCGATTGGCACAAGCCCGGGAGCAAGGTGCTGCGCAAGCTGCGCTACGAACTGGGCGAGCAGCTCTGGACCCTGCGCGCACACGACACCACCCTGGACGAAGCCTCGCTCGACGACTTCGAGCGCCAGCTCGAAAGCGTCGCCATTGCCCACTACAAAGCCCATTAACCATGACGGCCGTCCTCCCCGAGCAAGGCCAGATTCAGTTTGGCTCCGCCACTATTTTCTACACCGTCGAGCGTCGCAACCGCCGCACCCTGGCGTTGCAGGTCCAGCCCAATGGCCGCCTGACGGTGGCCGCCCCCCTGGCCGCCTCGGCCGAGGATATTGCCGCCGTCGTCGGCAAGCGCGCCGCCTGGGTGCTCACCCAGCAGGAGCGGGCCAGCCACATTCCGGCTCCCGCTGCCGCCTCGCACTATCGCAGCGGCGAATCGCTCTACCACCTGGGCCGCCAGCACCGCCTGCGGGTGCTGCCCGGCACGCCCAGCACCGTGGTGTTGGAGCCCACCCGCCTGCTCGTCACCACCCGCGACCCGCGCAATGGCACGGCCGTCGGCCGCCTTGTTGAACGCTGGTACCGTCAGCAGGCCCAGTACATCATCGCCGAGGTCTTCGAGCGCATCCTGACGCAGCTGCCGCCCCTGCTGTTTCCGGCTGTCGCGCACCCCAGCATGCGCCTGCTTCACATGCCCCGCCGCTGGGGCAGCTTCGTGGCCCGCACCAATACCATTCTTCTCAACCCGGCCTTGGTGAAAACGCCTCGCGCCTGCATTGAATACATCATCTTCCACGAGCTGGCCCACCTGCGCCAGCCCCGGCACGACCGCGCCTTCTACGACCTCCAAACCCGGCTATTGCCGGAATGGCAGCATTGGGAAGCCCGGCTGCATGAGCTGGAGCCGCTGCTGCTGACGGCTGCTGCGATTGAAACAGAAAATTAACCCCAATCCAGTTTTATGAAATTGCTCCAGTTCCGCGTTCAGAATTTTAAATCCATCCACGACAGCGGTTGGGTTCAGGTGGGTGAACTAAGCTGCTTGTTGGGCACCAACGAGGCAGGCAAAACCAATATGCTTCAAGCACTTTGGAAACTGCGCCCGGCCAACCAGGAGCCAATCGTTCCCCTCACTGATTATCCGCGTGATAAGTACGCCGGGTACGAGGAAACGAAAGGGGTAGAGGTTTTTATTAGTGCCGACTTCGATTTGGGAGAAGAGCAGATTTTGGGAGAAGATGGCGAAAAAACCTTCTCAATGGTTCGTTTTGCCCGGCTATATAGTGGCAAGTACTGGTGTTGGGCGCTCATTAAGAAAACCAACTCCTTCGTTTCTCTCACCGGTGACGATTTTACCCACTATTTTGGATTACTGCCCCAGTTTGTATACTTCTCTGACTACGGTAACCTGGATTCCGAAATCTACTTGCCTCACGTCATTGCCAACTCTTCCCGTGCTGATTTGAGTGAGAACCAGCGAGCTAAAGCCCGCAGCCTTGATGTGCTGTTCAAGTACGTCAAGCTGAACCCGAAGGAGATACTGGAATTAGGTCAGGAAGCTCCAACCCAGCAGCTAAACCACTACGGCCAACCAACCATAACGCAGCCCACAGAAGAGCAAATCAAGACGGACCGCGAAAAGAAAAAGAAGCGCGAAATTTTGATGTCTTCTGCTTCTGGTCAACTCACCCGCGACTTTCGCGACTGGTGGAAACAAGGGGATTACCGTTTCCGCTTCCAAGCTGACGGCAACCACTTCCGCATCTGGGTCAGCGACGACCGCCGCCCCGCTGAAGTAGAGCTAGAGGGCCGCAGCCGGGGGCTGCAATGGTTTTTCAGCTTCTTGTTAGTTTTTTTGGTCGAAGCTAAAAACTCACACACCAACAGCATACTGCTACTAGACGAGCCGGGCTTGTCGTTGCACCCCCTTGCACAGGCCGACCTAATCAAGTTTTTTACTGGCCTGGCCGCTGAAAATCAACTCATCTACACCACACACTCGCCCTTTTTGGTTGAGCCTAACAATTTGGCTAACATCAAGGCCGTGTACGTCGATGATGCTGGCCAATCCGCTGTTTCCAGCAACTTACGCCAAGGTAGTAGCGTGGCCACCCAGTCCATCTACGCGGTTCACGCTGCTATCGGGCTTACGGTTTCTGAGGGCCTGCTACTGGGCTGTCAGCCCGTGATTGTTGAAGGGCCTTCCGACCAGATTTACCTGCAAATGATGAAGAACATCTTGTCAGGCAAATCCATGTACAAGCACAACCGGGAAATGATTTTTGTGCCCACCAGCGGCGTTAGCGGCATGAAACCAATCATCAGCATATTAGCTGGTCGGGACAGTGTCTTGCCATATGCCATTCTAGACTCCGACAAACCAGGCCGGGATAAGGAGAACAAGCTACGAGGGGACTTGTACAAAGAGGAAAAAAGCAAGATTATCGGGGTTAAAGACATTCTGGGTGATGGCGACTATGAAATCGAAGACTTGCTTCCCTCCGATGAACTGG
>JALYUI010000118.1 GCA_030853845.1 Bacteroidota bacterium
CCCCGTGGCCCTGCGGGCAGTGGGCCGGCAGCTGCCGTTTTTCTGAGCACATAAATGGCAGATGAACCTCATAGAGGGGCCTAAAATACGAAAGTCCTCCCGGCAAATAGCAGGAAGGACTTTCCGGATAGGTGACCAGTCACTTACCTACAGCCGGAACTGGGCACTGAACTTGATGCCGAAGTTATCGTGCTTTTGGTCTTGGCGGCCCGGAATACCTAGCTGCTGCTCACGGTAGGTAAGACGGTGCAGGAAATCGACCCGCAGAAACTTGAAAATATTCTCTATTCCGTAGCCCGCTTCAATATAAGGCTCCCGGATAGTGGCGGGCAGGTCGGCCGAGTTGCCGTTGGCCCGGCGGGCGCGGTCCGACAGGTTACCGTATAGAATATTCGCCGTCCCAACCAGTCGCCAGTTCTGGGTGCGAATGCCGGGAATGGAATTAAGCAACAGGCCCTCAAAGTGCTGGTCGAGGCGCACCGACACCGAGCGGTCGGTCACGAACTCGAAATAATTCATCAGGTTGAAGGCCGACGGGTTGTAGAAAAAGGTCTGGTTGCCCAGCGGCGCTTTCAGGATAATGTAGGGCAGGGCCGAGGGAATATAGCTGCCCTCGACGCGGTAGCTGAGGCGGCCGAAATAGCCCACCGGCACGCTGTGTGTCACCGATAGATTGAACTTGTGATAGGTGTTCCGGCCTCGAAACCACTCGATGGAGCCCAGCGTGTAACGAAAGTTGAAAACGGGCAAGCGTTTGAGGCCCACGGGGCGGCGGCGGTTTTCGCTCTGCACCAGCGCTTCATCGGGGGCGTAGCGCGACTCCGACACCATCTCGCCCAGGTAGAGAATGTTGGAGGGTGGCAGGTCGCCGGGGGCCTGGGGCTGCCCCACCCGCAATTCAAATTTCGGCACAATGCGCTGGTAGCGCGTCGAAAAAGTCTGGGTAAAACCGTGGAACAGGTCGCGCTGAATGCTCAGCGAAACCAGGTCGCGCAGCACGGGCTTGCCAGCCTCAAAATTGCCCCAGCGGGAGGCGGCCGCAAACAGGTTGTTGTTGTCGAGGAAATCGTTGTCGAGCAGGGCCGACTGCTCCACGTCGTGGCGGTACTCGCCCGAAATCACGGTCCAGTGCCGGCGCTCGGCAATGTAGCTGGTGCGCGCCCCGTACTTAAAGCGGCCGTCGCGGGTACCGTAGGCCAGAAATGCCTGCGTCAGCCAGTCGCGGCTGATGAGCGGCGTGGTACGGAAGCCAATGCGAATGCGGTCGCCCTCAAAATTATTGTGGGAGTAGATGGTCGAAATCGGCCCCAAATCGAACTTGCCCACGCGCTTGTAGCCGTTCACCAGGATGTCGACCCAGTCGAGCAGGCTCTTCATTGAGGGCAGCTGCTTCACCGAGTCGAGCACGGCAAAGTTCTGGCGCTCGCTCAGGCTGAGGGTATCAGGGCGGTGCAGGTCGAAGTAGCCGCCGGCCGCGCTGGGAGCCGACAGGCCCGAGGCGTCTTCGCCCCGGCCGGCCGGCTCCATCAGCGACGACACGATGGGTTGGTCGTAGAACCCCGACTCGGTGTGCAGCTGGTTGCGCACGAAGTTGCTGCTCACGGTGGTGAAGCGCACCAGCATGGCGGCCTGTTTCTCGGCGGGCCGCACGCTAAGCACCATTTTGGTGCGGATGGGTAGGCCCGGGCCATCGGCCGGCGAGGTCAGCTCCTGCGAGATGCGCAGGTCGCTCACGAAGTTGAGGTTGGCCTCGGGGCTGGCGACCAGCTCGGTTTTGCGCAGGGCGTAGCCCTCAGTGGTAATCCAGATGATGCCCTTGAAGGCCAGGTCGTGGCTGCGCTTGGGCGTGACGGCGATTTTGTAGCAGTAGTCCTTGCCCACGAATACCGAGTCCTGTAGCTCGTAGTCGTAGGTGCCGCGGCCGCCCTCGGCAATGGGCGAGATGAAGTCCTTGCCCAGCACGTTCTGCCAGTTGGGGTAGAAGTCGAAATTCTGGAAATTCGAGCCCAGCATCTGGCTCAGTATCGAGCCCTCGCGCGGACCGACGCCGCGCATCTGCTTGTGCAACAGGTCTTCGCGACGGCGCAGCGGCGAGTTGCGCTGGTATACCCGCGAGCCCACCTCGGAGGCGAAGATGGGCAGCGGGGCATCGCGGTCGGAGGCCGAGGCCGCGCCCTGGCGGATGGCCAGCGCCCGCATGTCGCGCACAACTTTGCGGTTGCTCAGGTGAGCCGGCAGGTCAATCAGACTGGTTTCGATGCGGTTATAGGAGTCGTACTCGACGGCCTGCAGGTTGAGGCGGGCATTCTCGGGCTTGTGCTTCATCACCTCGCGCAGAATGCGGAAGGCCGGATTTTCGGGCTGCCGCGAACTCACAAATACCTCGCCGAGCGTCACGCCCCCGGCTTTCATCCGGAAGAGAATGGTTTGGGCGGTTGCGTTGCTCAGGTGGCGGCGCTGGGTGGCAAAGCCGATGGCCGACACGGCAATCGAGTCGGGCGAGCCCGTCACGGCCAGCTTGAATTTTCCATTGATATCCGCCGTGACCCCGAAGCTGGTGCGCGGCACGAAGATGGAGGCAAATGGCACGGGCTCGCCGTTGCTCGCCTCTACCACCTGCCCGCTGATGTCGATGCGCTGGGCTGCGGCTGGCAGTACCAATAGGCACAGCAGGAGCAGCGGAGCAAGAAATCTCATAAGAAGTATAAAAGGGTCAAATGCCGGAGAATAGATAACGTTGGTTCGGCAATTTAAGCAAAGCGCAAGGCTCTGCAACTAGTTCCAGGTTGAAATCTGCAAAAAAAATCTGCCAGAAATTAAACTTGCGCTCCAACTACTTGTCGGGTGTCTGGTCAATTCATTCAACCCTCATAAATATCTGACTGACAGCCAGATTTCTGTATCCGGCGGCAGGGTTTCGGCCGCTTCCATTTCGAGCAGCAGTGCCCGCTGCGAAACGGCAGCCTCCGTCCCGGGGCGGCTCACTTCTTCCACCGTGGCAACTCCCACCAGGGCCATGCCATCGGGCCGCACCGCGCGCACGGCCAGAGCGGTATGCAGGGCATAAGCGGTGAGGTGGGGCGTGGGGCCGGCGGGCAGGGCCAGCAAACCCAGGCCGGGCAGGAGCCAGGTGGCGGCAACGCGCAGCAGGAGGACGGGAGCAGACATTGACCGGAAGATAATGGGCCAGCTGCATCCGCCAACGGCGCGGGCAGCCGTTCGGCAGGCGCTACTTTGCCGTTGCAATGAACCGATTCGACCGCATCGCCGCCATCCTCATCCAGCTGCAGGCCCACCGGCTGGTGAAGGGTGCCGACCTGGCCGCCCGCTTCGGGGTGAGCCTGCGCACCGTGTACCGCGACCTGCGCACCCTGGAGCAGGCGGGCGTGCCCCTGAGCAGCGAAGCCGGGATGGGCTACTCGCTGGCCGAGGGCTACCGCCTGCCGCCGGTGATGTTTACCCGCGAAGAAGCCACGGCCTTACTCATGGCCGAGGAGCTGGCGGCTCAGCTCACCGATGCGCACACGGCCGCGCTCAGCCGGACGGCCATGGATAAGCTGCGTGCTGTGCTGCGCCGCCCCGACCGCGACTTCCTGGCCGCCCTGAGCCCGCGCATCACCATTCTGCCGGCCCGGCACCCGCACGGTACCCCGCCGCTGGCGGCCAACCTGCACCAGCAGCTGCTGGGCAGCATTGCCAGCCGGCAGGTAGTGGCCCTCGACTACCGCGCCGGCTACCAGGCCGCGCCTTCGCAGCGCGAGGTCGAGCCCATTGGCATTTATTTCGGGCAATACTGGCACCTGGTGGCTTTCTGCCGGCTGCGCCAGGCGTTTCGGGACTTTCGGCTCGACCGTATTGCCGGCCTGTGGGTGCGCGATGAGCAGTTTGCCGCCCGGCCCGAAACGCTGCAAACCTACTGGGCCGAAAATGCCGCGCGGCGTCCCATGCAGGCTGCCGTGGTGCGGTTTGCGCCCGAGGCCCTGCCGCACGTGCACGAAAACAAGCACCACTTTGGCTGGGCGCAGGAGGTCGCCACGGCCGACGGTGGGCTGGAGGTAACGTTTCGGGTGGGCAGCCTCGATACGCTGGCGCGCTGGCTGCTGCTCTTTGCCGGGCAGGTGGCGGTGGTGTCGCCGCCGGAGCTGCGGCAGCGCGCGCGGGCGCTGGCGCAGGCCGCCGTTGCGGCGCTGGGCGAGGAGTAAGGGAAGCAGGGCTTGGGGCGGGGGCTGCGTGGAAATCTGCTAGGTGGCGTTGCAGCCAGCTGGGCTGGGCTGCTCCATAACCAGTGGTTACAACTGCGAGCAGAATGTGCTGGCCGAGTGCGTGTCAACGTTTAGCCAGACGAGACAGCCCCGGGCCGACCACTACCCAGCTGGTGTCAGGGCCGCGCCAGTTAGAGCGATTTCTGGGTGCGTGAACACGAGGTAGAAACACAACAGTTGCACTCTTTCCGTTGAAAATAAAGTACTTGTAACGATGAGGCTCCAGCTGTTGCATCTCAGTCTCGACCATACACTATGCAATAACCCTGGAAATTGCTCTTAGCTCGCGCGTTGCTTGTGCTGTCGTGACCGTACTTTGAAACTGCGGCCCACTGTAATCGGCACGGGGCAGAGCCCTACCGGGTACGACCCCGTGCCAGCTACGGAATAGCAGTTATACTCGTCGCGAGATGAAATGCGAAAAACGGCGGGCGGATGTAGAGACGCGACCCTTCGCGTCTCGGCGTAAGCGCCGTTCAACGCGGAGACGCGAAGGGTCGCGTCTCTACACCGTTCCCGCAAACCAATTCGCGACGAGTATAAGGTGAAATCACCTGGCCGGAAGGCTGCCAGATGCTCGATACAACATTAGATTAACGGCCGCGCTTGCAGCACCTGCCAGGGCGGCTACCTGGCCATTCCCGGTGCGTGTTCCGGCCTTTTAACCTGCCCTGCGCGGCCTGCCCCTGCCAAACGGATGGCCCGACAACAACGAGAGCCTCGCCCTGGGCCGCAGCATTGCCCCCGCCGACCGCGCTGCGGCTAAAGCCGGCATCCCCCCGCTCCGGATTTAGCTCCGGATAAATACGGATTTGCAATCACTGGCTTCACTCCGCCGGCTCGTCCGGCCGCAAGCAGCCCGCCTGGGTGCCGGGCTGTGCGAGGCTACGCAAGCAACTTTTAATCAGCCCGGGGCCACTGCCCACGCTGGCGGTTGTACCTTTCCCCGACCGCTGCCCCCGAAGGCCGGCGGCGTTGCCCATCTGCCGGTCCTGCGCAGCCCTTTCCCCGCCGCCATGCCCGCCAACCTGCCCCCGTGGCTCCTCAGCTCGGCTGGGGCAACCCCTCTACCGCTGGCCGAAACCCCCACCGATGCCCGGGCCAGAAAGGTATTCGAGCAGGTATTTGCCCACACCCCGGCCGCCATTTGCGTGCTGCGCGGCCCGGCCCACCGCTACGTGTACCTGAACGCGGCCTACCAGCAGTTTTTTCCCGACCGCGCCCTGCTGGGCCACGACGTGGCCGAGGTGCTGCCCGAAACCGTGCAAGCTGGCTTCGTGGCCCTGCTCGATGCCGTATACCTTACCGGCGAAACCTACTTCGGCCACGAGGTGCCCATGCTGCTGGCCGAACCCGACGGCGGCCCGGCGCGGGAAATGTTTTTCACCTTCACCTACCAGGCCTACCGCGAGCAGGGCGAAATCATTGGCATCTCCGTCTTGGCCTACGTGGTAAGCGAGCAGGTGCGGGTGCGCCGGCAGCACGAGGCGCAGCAGCAGCGGTTCGGGGCACTGGTGGAGCAGGCCCCGGTGGCCATTGCCGTGTTTCGGGGGCCGCAGTACGTTATCGAGCTGGCCAACCCGGCCGTGTGCGGTATCTGGGGCCGTACCCTGGCCCAAACCCTGGGCACGCCCCTGTTCGAGCTGCTGCCCGAGGCGGCCGGCCAGGGCTTCGAAGACCTGCTGGACGAAGTGATGGCCACGGGAGTGCCCTACGTGGCCCACGAGCTGCCCTCCTTCATCGACCGGGGCGGCCGCCGCGACACCGTGTACTGGAACTTCGTGTACCAGCCGCTGCGCGAGGCCACCGGCCACATCAGCGGCGTGACGGTGGTAGCCACCGAAGTGAGCGAGCAGGTGCAGGCCCGCCAGCAGGTGCAGGCCCTGAACAAGGAATTAGCGGCCGCCAACGCGGCCCTGCACACCACCAACGCCGAGCTGCACGCCCACAACGCCGAGCTGCGGCGCACCCAAAAGCAGCTCCAGCAGCTCAACCAGACCCTCGACGCCCGCGTGGCCGAGCGCACCCAGGCCGCCCACGCCGCCCGCGCCGATGCCGAGCGCCACCGCCTGCGCCTGGAGCGGCTGTTTATGGGCGCGCCGGCCGCCATTGGCATCCTGGCCGGGCCGGCGCTGGTGTTCGAGCTGGTGAACCCCGCCTACCAGGCGATGCTGCCACGCCGCGACCTGTTGGAGCGGCCCCTGCTGGTGGCCCTGCCCGAGCTGGCCGGCCAGCCGGTGCTGGCCCTGTTGCGCCAGGTGTACGAAACCGGCCGGACCTGCCGCGAGTACGGAATGCTCATACCTATAGCTTCGACCGATGACGCCCCCCCCGAGGACCGGTATTTCGACTTCACCTACCAGGCCCGCTACGACGAGCATGGGCGCATTGACGGGGTACTGGTATTTGCCTTCGAGGTGAGCATGCAGGTGCGGGCCCACCAGGAATGCGAGGCCACCGCCACCCAACTCCGGCTGCTCACCGACGCCCTGCCCGTGCTCATCAGCTACGTCGACCACGAGCACCGTTACCAGTTCAACAACTACGCCTACGAAGCCTGGTTCGGGCAGCCGGCGGCGGCCCTGAAAGGCCGGCTCGTGCGCGAGGTGGTGGGCGAGGCCGCCTACCTGGGCGTGCTGCCTTACTTCGAGCAGGCGCTGGCCGGCGAGCGGGTCGACTTTGAGGCCCGCATGCCCTACCGCAAGGACTTTGTGAAGCACATCCGCACCAGCTTCGTGCCCGACGTGCAGGCCGGGCGAGTGGCCGGCTTCTACTCGCTCGTCACCGACGTGACGCAGGAAGTGGAAAGCCGCCAGCAGGTGCAGGCCCTCAACCAGCAGCTGGGGGCCGTCAACCACAAGCTGTATGCCGCCAACGAGGCCCTGGCCGAAAGCAACGTGGAGTTGGGGGCCGCCAACGAGGCCCTCGACGACTCCAACCAGCTGCTCACCCACGCCAACGTCGACCTGTCGACGTTCGTGTACGTGGCTTCGCACGACCTGCGCGGCCCCATCACCAACCTCACCGGCCTGCTGCATGCCCTGCGCGACGAGCTGCCCCCCGCCGCCCTGGTGGGCCAGCCGGCCCACATCCTAAACCTGATGCAGGATTCGGCCGACCGGTTCCTGCAAACCATCACCCAGCTCGGTGCCATCGGCCACCTCCAGCAGGAAGCGGGCCTTGTGCTGGCCCCGACGCTGCTGGCCGACGTCATCCGCGACGTGCGCCTCGACCTCGCGCCCCAGATTGCCGCCCTGGGCGCGCAGGTGCTGGTGGCCCTCGAAGGCTTCCCCACCTTCCCCTTCGCCGAGAAAAACCTGCGCTCGGTGGTGTATAACCTGCTCAGCAACGCCCTCAAGTACCACCACCCCGGCCGGGTGCCGCTCGTGCACCTGCGCTGTCGCCTCGCCACGCCCTACTGGGTGCTGGAGGTGCAGGATAACGGCCTGGGCCTGGCCCTCACGCCCGAGCGGCCGCTGTTCGGCCTGTTTCAGCGCTACCACTCCCACGTCGAGGGCTCGGGCGTGGGCCTCTACATGGTGAAGAAGATGGTGGAGAATGCCGGCGGCCACATCGAGGTGCAAAGCGAGCTGGGCGTGGGCTCCACGTTCTCGGTGTATTTCCGGCACTAGAGCGGTTTCCAGGTTCAAGCCTGTACACGAACTGGCGCGAATGGCGGTCGGGGTAACAATGAGAAAAAAATAAATTCGATTGCTACCCTGCCAAAGGGTCGGGTCGGGTAACAATCGAATTTATTTTTTTCTCATTGTTACCGTCGGTGCGCCAGCGGCCCCTGCCGGGGGGGTGCCGTAGCCGGGCACCGGTCGAACCGCGAGAAGCAGTCGGCCGGAGCTTGCGCCAGCCCCCAGCCCTCAGCTGCCCCTACCCTTCCGGCGCGTCCTCCACCCCCAGCAGCAGGCCGCCGGTCTGGGCGCCGTGGCTGGTGAGGTTGCGTCCGTAGAGGCGCAGCGTGCGGGGGCCGGCCCCGGGGAAATCGGCCGTAAAGGCGAAATCCTCGAAGGGCTGGCCGGGGTTTTCCAGGGCTTCCTGCAGGCGCTGGCGCAGGGCGGGCTGCTGCCAGGCCCCGCCATCGAGCTTGGCCAGCGGCTGCCCCTTGATGCGGGCCGCATCGAGCCCGAACAGCTTGGCAAACGACCCGCTGATGGCCAGCACCCGCTGGCCGGCATCGAGCACGAGCAGGGGCTCGCGCATGCTTTCCACGATGCTTTCGGCAAAGCGGCTGCTCTCCTGGAGCCGGGCTTCGAGGGCCTTGAGGCCGGTGATGTCGGTGAAGGTGATGACGGCCCCGCTGATGTAGTTGTCGAGGGTGCGGTAGGGTAGCATGCGCATGGCGTACCACTCGCCCTGGGTGGTCTGAATGTTGGCTTCGAGCGTCACGAGCCGGTCGAGCACCTGGCGCACGTCGTGGGCCAGGGCCTCGTAGCGCAGCGAGCTGGCAAAGTGCGTAATGGGGCGGCCCACATCGGCCGGCAGCAGCGGCACAATGCGGTGCACCGGCGGCGTAAAGCGTTTTATCACCAGGTCATTGTCGAGGAAGATGGTGGCAATTTCCGTCGCGTCGAGCAGGTTCTTCATGTCGTTGGCGGCCTGGCTCAGCTCCTCGGTTTTGCTCAGGTACTGCATGTTGAGGGTCATCAGCTCCTCGTTCAGGCTCTGCATCTCCTCCTTGTTGGTCATGGCCTCCTCGTTGGTGCTTTGCAGCTCCTCGTTGGCGCTTTGCAGCTCCTCGTTGGTGCTCTTGAGCTCCTCCACACTGCTTTCCATCTCCTCGATGGTGGATTGCAGCCGGTGCTTGGTGTAGTGCAGCTCCTTTTCCAGGGTCCTGGCCTGGATATCGGCAATGGCGGCGGGAGCCTGGCCCCGGCGCGGGCGGCGGGGCGTGGGCTGCTCCTCAAACACCACCAGCAGCAGGCCGGCCAGGTCGTCGCCCTCGCCCAGCAGGGGCTTCACGGTCAGGCGCAGCAGCTGGGTGCCGCTGTCGAGGCGCAGCTTCACGTTTTCGGCCAGCACGGGCTGGGCCCCGGCCACGGCCTGGTGCACGGCCTCGCTCAGCTCGAAGTTGAGCTCCTCGCGGGCCATGTCGAACACGTTCATGCCGCCCAGGCCGGGGGCTGGCTCCAGGAAGCGGCCGGTGCGCCCGTTCACGTACAGAATGTCGCCCTTGGGGTTGATGACGACGGCGGGCGGGGTGTACTGGCGCAGCAGCACGCGCTGCACCAAGGCCGCGAACGGGCCTTCTTTGCGGGTAGTGAGGGGGGGCATGGGGCCGGTGATGGATGGCAACAGGGGCGGGACCAGCGGCCGGGCCGGGGTGAGCGGAAAGTTGGCCAGCCGCGCAATGGACGAAGGCAGCTCGGTGCGGCGCGAAAGCTTCCACTTCACGTCCAGCGGCTTAAACAACTCCTGGAAGCCGGTTAGGTTTTCGCTCGGCCCCAGCAGCAGCAGCCCGCCGGGGTTCAGGGCGTAGTGGAAAATCGGAATCAGGTTGCGCTGCAATTCGGCCGAGAGGTAGATGAGCAGGTTGCGGCACACCAGCAAGTCGAGCCGGGTGAAGGGCGCGTCCTTGTTGAGGTCGTGCACGGCAAACACCACGGCGTCGCGCACTTCCTTTTTCACGCGGTAGCCCTCGTCGCTCCGGGTGAAGTAGCGGTTCAGGCGCTCGGCACTCACGTCGCTCCCGATGTTGTCGCCATACAAGCCGGCGCGGGCCGTATCGATGGCTTCGGGGTTGATATCGGTGGCAAAAATCTGGAGCGTGAGGTGCCGGCCGCTCTCGCCCGCCTCCAGCACTTCGAGCAGAACGATGGCCAGGCTGTACGCCTCCTCGCCGGTCG
The DNA here is from genome assembly GCA_030853845.1 of Bacteroidota bacterium. GTDB lineage: Bacteria > Bacteroidota > Bacteroidia > Cytophagales > Hymenobacteraceae > Hymenobacter. The sequence continues at coordinate 10,118 of JALYUI010000118.1, forward strand.
AGCAGCCCGGGGCCCACACCCGCACGGTGGCATCGGCGGGCTGCTGGCGCAGCAGGGGCAGCAGCCGGGCCTTGAGCTGGCCGAAGGCTTCGGCATCGCGAAAAAACTTGGTTACCCCAATCAGCAGCTCCTTGAACAGGGCCTCCACCTCGGCCGGCGTTTCCTGCAAAAAGCGCACGTAATGCGTAAAATCGTCAATCTGGTGGGCATTCATGCGCCGCTCGATGCGCCGGAACACGGTGTTGCGCTTATAAAAGGAGAAGTCGTGCCCGGTCTGGGTCCGGATGAGGTGGAAAATCTTTTGCAGCGCGTGGGCGGGCTTGCCGCTGGCCTCGGCCTCGTCGCGGCGCGGGCGGCTGGTGGGCCGGCGCACGTATTCGAGCAGGCGGGCGGGCAGCTCGGCGGCGGGCAGCACGTAGTCGACAAACTCGGTGGCCAGGGCCGAGCGCGGCATCGAGTCGAACTCGGCCTCGGCCGGGTCCTGCACCATCACCATGCCGAAGTTTTCCATCACCATCTTCAGCCCCAGGGTGCCATCGGTACCCAGCCCCGAGCAAATGATGCACACGGCGCGCTCGCGGGCATCCTTGGCCAGGCTCTGAAAGAAGAAGTCGATGGGCAGGCGACGGCCGGGGGGCTGGGTGGGCGCAAACAGCAGCAGCGCGCCATGCAGCACGCTCATGTCGCGGTTGGGCGGAATCACGTACACCTGGTTGGGGCGCAGGTGCAGGCCGTCGGTGGCTTCCTGCACGGGCATGAGGGTGAAGTGCTGGAGCACCTGGGCCAGCTGCGAGCTCTGGTCGGGCGCGAGGTGAATGATAACCACGAAGGCCATGCCGCAATCGGCCGGCAAGGCCCGAAAAAACTGCTCGAAGGCCGTGAGTGAGCCCGCCGAGCCGCCCAGCGCCACCACCGGAAACGTCGCGCCCGGGTTGTCGAAGCGGCTGGCCTCGCGCCGCCGGGCCGGCGTGGCGGGCTCGTCGCCGTCGCGCGGCATATCGTCGGGCGGGGTAATGAGCAGGCCGGGCTCCTCGGCGGGCGCGGGCGGCGGCGTTTTCTTCGACATGGCGCAAAGGCAGGTGCAGCAGCCCGGTGGAACCTTCCGCCCGGGCCGCGCCGGCCCCGCAAGGACCCGGGCATTCGACAAATTTACCTTTAAAATCCCGCTGCTGTCATCTTTCCGGCCCCGACCGGCGTACTGAAAAAACACTTCTCCGATTTTCGCCATGTCCTTTCCCTCGCATCTGATTGTGGTTGGCACTTCGGCCGGCGGCATGTCGGCGCTCGAACAGCTGGTGGCCCAGCTGCCGGCCACCTTTCCGGGAGCCGTGCTGGTGGTGCAGCACTTCGCGCCCGACTCCAGCGGCCAGCACCTCGTCGACCGTCTGGCCCGGCACTCAGCCCTGCCCTGCCGCCTGCCCGCCGATGGCGACCCCATTGAAGCCGGCACCGTGTACCTGGCCCCACCCGACCGCCACCTGCTGGCCAAGGACGGCTCGGTGCCCCACTTCCTCGTAACCAAAGGCCCGCGCGAAAACCACTACCGCCCCGCCGCCGACACCCTGTTCCGCTCGGCGGCCGTGGCCTACGGGCCGCGCACCGTGGGCGTGGTGCTCACTGGCATGCTGCACGACGGCACGGCCGGGCTGGAATTCATCAAGCGTTGCGGGGGCGTGGCCGTGGTGCAGGACCCCGCCGAGGCCGAATTCCCCAGCATGCCCGAAACCGCGCTGCGCAACGTCGACATCGACTACATTCTGCCCCTGGCCCTGATGGGCTCAGTGCTGGAAGAAATTACGGGCTCGACCACCCCCCGGCCCCCGGTGGATGCCACTGGCGAAATCCCCGCCGACCTGCGGCTCGAGGCCGCCATTGCCGAAAGAGTGGTCGGCGATGCGGAAGCCGCCGCGCAGCTGGGCCACCTGGTGCCCCTCACCTGCCCCGACTGCGGCGGCACGCTGTGGGAAGTTGCCCACGGCAAGGTGCAGCGCTTCCGCTGCCACACCGGCCACGTCTTCACGGCCGATGCGCTGGCCCACAACTCCAGCCAAAGCCTGGAAGAAACCCTGTGGGTGGCCCTGCGCATGATGGAGGAGCGCAAAAACCTGCTCAGCAGCATGGCCAGGCGGGGCGAAACATCTTACCCGGTACAGCAGGCCGAAAAGCTCGAAGAAATCAAGAAGCACATCGACCGCCTGCGCGAGTTTCTGCTCAACGGCAGCGGGCCTTCCACGATACGAACGTCCGAGGATTAGCAATGAAAGGCTGAGACGTTATGCAGGGCGTCGCGAAGCATCTCGCGGGTGGTAGTAGCTCAATCGTTGCACCTGCATTGATTACTACCGCTGGCAAGATGCTTCGCTGCGCTCTGCATGACGTTCTGCTATTCAGCGGGCATTCTGCACACCTTCCCTAATAATGGTAGGCCACGGGGCAGGCAGCATCGAGTAGCGTGGGCACAATGCGGGGCACGGTTCCCATTTCCCGGGCCAGCAGCAGCTGCCGGGCCTGGTCCGACAGGTGCACCAGCACCAGCCGGGCACCCTGCTCCTGCAAGGCCTGATGCGCCGCCCATAACAGCCCGGCCACTTCCTCAGAAAACGTGGGAACCAGACTGCAATCAACCCAAACCTCATTTTTACCACTTCGCGCGGCCCGCCGCAAGCGGTAGGCCAGGGCAGCTTCCGGCTGGCCGGCCGGCCCGGGTGCCAGAATAACCAGGTAGCTCTCGGGAAGTAGTTCGTGGAAAACGTTTAACATAGCTCAGATAGGTCAGGGACAGCTAAATAATCCAGGCCCGGCGGCCTATACCCGGAATAATTATTAGCAGTACAAATTTAGTTATAGAGAGTCGCCTCGTCCCCACGCAGAACTACCTGTTTTAATCAGGTAGAACTACTGATATTATTACCAGTATTAATCCTAGCAAACCGAGTAGAGCTGTTTCTGTGGGAACAACTCAACTGTTCCAAAGCTTCTACTTTCGACTGTTTTTGCATTTGGCGCGGGCTTTTTGCCGCTACTGTACCAGCAGCGCTAGCACCCCACAACCTGGTGCCGGGCTACCAGGCTGCCCCCGTTTCACTGATGAGGGTGCGGCTACCCACACCACGCGGCGGCGAGGCGGCTGGTTTCCTCAAATCAGCCCGCCCCAGCTGCGTCAGGGGCTTAAAATATCGGAGCCGGCTGGCCGTCTGCGCGGGCGCGGCCCGCGTATTTCGCTACTTTGCGGCCCAACCCTTTTTTCTTCTCTTTTTCCTGTTCCTTATGAGCTCTTCCGTACGCAACACCGCTGCCTGGATTTTGCAGGCGCTGCTAGCCGCCGCCTTTATCGGCTTCGGCGTCTTTGGCCTGTTGCACGCCGCCGAAAACGTACCCCAAATGGCCAGTATGGGCCTGCCCGGCTGGTTTGCCTACCTCATCAGCGGGGCCGAGCTGCTGGGTGGCATTGGCCTGCTGGTGCCGCGCACCGTGCGGCCAGCCGCGCTGGGCCTGCTTGTCATCATGGTTGGGGCCGTATACCTGCACGCCACCAAAATTCCCGGCGGCCTCGCGAAGGGCGTACCGGCCATCGTGCTGCTGGTGTTGCTGGTGGTGGTGCTGGTGCTGCGCAGCCGCACCTATGTCCGGCCCGTGTAAGCCCGGGCCTATAGTTTGCGCCCCGCATGGCGTTCCAAACCATTGCCGTCTGGCTGGGTTGCTTGCCCATTAGGCCCGGCCGGGCTCTCTGTTTTTTGCTTTATGAAAATTCTGTACGCATATCTGCGCAACTACTGGCCGCTGCTGGTGCTGGCCCTGGGGCTGGCCGCCATCAACCAGGTATTCTCGCTGCTCGACCCCTATTTCTTCCGGCAGCTCATCGACCACTTCGCGCCTAAGGACGCGAGCTTGGCCTCGCTGGCCGCCAGCGTGCGGGCAGTCCCGTTCTGGCCCTTTTTCAGGGAAGCTATTCCCTACATCGGCCTGATGCTGGGTGCCGCCATGGTGTCGCGCATCGCCAAGAATTTTCAGGACTACTACGTCAACGTCATCACCCAGCGCCTGGGGGCAAAGATGTATTCCGACGGCCTGCGCCACTCGCTGGAGCTGCCTTACCAGGTGTTCGAAGACCAGCGCTCGGGCGAAACCCTGGGCAAGCTCCAAAAGGTGCGCATCGACGTGGAAAAGCTCATCCAAAGCTTCGTGAACGTGCTGTTTACGGCTCTGGTGGGCATCATTTTCGTGATGTGGTACGCCATCACCGTGTACTGGCCCATTGCGCTGGGGTACTTTCTCACTATCCCGCTGCTGGGCATTCTGAGCTTTTTCCTGAGCAAGCGCATCAAGGTTATCCAGAAAACCATTGTGGCCGAAACCACGGCCCTGGCCGGCTCCACCACCGAAAGCCTGCGCAACATCGAGCTGATTAAGAGCCTGGGCCTGGCCCAGCAGGAAACCGAGCGCCTGAACGCCACCACCAGCAAAATCCTGAAGCTGGAGCTGCGCAAGGTGCGCTACCTGCGCTCGCTGAGCTTCATTCAGGGCACTTTCGTGAATCTGCTGCGCAACGTGATTGTGCTGCTGCTGCTGTACCTGCTGGTGCAGCAC
>JALYUI010000147.1 GCA_030853845.1 Bacteroidota bacterium
AGGCCGCTCTGCCTGGGGCTGGTTTTTCTTCGCACTTTTTCTGAGTCCGGCAGCTTTTGTAGCAACGTGGTTCGTGGGAGCCAAGCCGGCCGGGTCAACGGTCCGCAAGCCGGCTGAAAACCGCCGGGTGCCCGCCCGGCGCACCGTAGCCGCCGCGCCGGTTATTTCCATCAGTCTCGCCGCCGATGATAATTCCATTATCGACGTAACCGGGCTGGGTCGGGTTAGTATCCGCACGGCCTTCAGCCGTTCGCCGATTGACGCGCGCCCGCCAGCTACGCCCCCCGGCAGCCCGGCTGTGGGCGCAATCTACCCGGAGTATGGCTACGACGCGCCCAAGCTTGGCAAGCTCTACGGTGAGCAATTACACCTGACCCAGCAGCAAATCAGCTGGCTGAACAAGTTTTGGTGTCCTGATAATGCCTTTCTGGCCATTGAAGCCGGCCGGGAAGCAACGGCCCGGCTCTATGTGGCGGTACTGAAAGAGCTGGAGCGCGACTTCAAAAAAGCGGGCTCCTCGCTAACCCAGGAAGTGAAGGCGCTGGACGGCCAGGCCCGGCAAGCGCGGCGGCAAGCCTACGCCTGGTACAGCGGTGAAAGCTCGTTTTCCGGTGCCGGCGACCAGGCCGGGGCCGACATCTACCTCACCCTTTTCAAGCTGTGCGAGAATGCCGTGCGTGAGCTCTACGGCCACAAGCGCAAAATCAGCGCCCAGTATTCGGCGCAATTGCCCGAATTGGAGCAGGCGTTCCAGAGCCGGTTTGGCCAGGCGGTGGAAGCGGCTTTGCCCGCCCTGCTATCCACCCTGCCCGCGCCCGATGAAGCCGCCGAGCTGGCCCTGAACGCCCAGAACCCCACCCGCTGGAAAACGCCGCTCGACCAACTGGTGGCGCGGCTGCCCGCCGATATGCCTGGCTTCTCGGCCGGTATTTATGAGCTGGGCCGTCTCAATGCCCGCAACCAGGCCATTGAAAACATTTTTTTTGAGGCCTCTAAGCTGCTGGCCAAACACGACCCGGAAGAGGCCCTGCGCCTATACCTGCACTACCTCTACCACGACCTGCGTTCGGCCACCATCAACAACAAGCCGATAGCCAAGGCCATTCAGAAAAGCCTCTTTCCCGAGCCTGAGCACTTGCTGCGCTTCGAGGACATTGCCCGGCAGCTGACCCAGAACCGGGATTTGGCCCAGGCCCTGGCGCTGGTGCCCACCGTGTATGCCCGGCAGCGCCGGAAAATTCAACTCGATATGCAAGCCGTGCAGGCCGTGCGCCACCAGCACGCCGGCACCGTGGACCTGCTGAACGAATATTTGCAGGACGAGCCGGAAACCTTGCCCGCGCCGCTACCGCCCGCCGGAAATGCCACCGCCGCGCCCGCCGAAAGGGCCGAAAGGGCCGAAAGGGCCGAAATCGAGCTCCTGACTCCCAACATCAGTTCTGCCACTGCTGGCGCGGGGCCGGCATGCTTTGCCCCCGCCCTCAGCCTGAATGCCACCCAACAGGCGCTGCTGCTGCTTTTTACCGCCCCGGACCTGACCTTGCCGCAAACTGCCGTCGAAGACTTTGCCAAAAGCCACGGGACCTTGCGCAATCAGCTTATCGACAGCATCAACGAGCGCTGCTACGAGCTACTTGATGACGTACTCATTGAGGAAAGCGGCGACGACTACACCATTTACGAGACGTACTATCAGAAAATCTCCGCCTCATTATGCTAGAAAATATCAAACCCAAGGAAGCCACGGCCATCATCAACTCGCTGCTGGGCGGCGTGGTGCCCAAGCTGGGCGTGCAGCACATCACGGTGGGCCGCTCGCCCGAAATCGCGGCGTTTTTGCAGGCCCTAGATGACGTGAAGAAGGGCCACAGCATGGTCAAGTTCTGGATTGGTGACTTCGGCTCGGGCAAATCATTCATGTTACACCTACTGAACACGGTGGCCCTGAAGCAGAAATTTGTGGTGGCCAACGCCGACTTCACGCCCGACAACCGCCTCTACGCCAACGACGGCAAGGCCGTGGCCCTGTACGCGGCCATCATGGACAACATTGCCATCCAAACCAAGCCCGAGGGCGGGGCGCTGGCCACATTGCTCGAAAAATGGATTGAGCAGGTGATGAGCAAAACGGCCCTCGACCACGATATCGCCCTGACCAGCATCCGCGACCAGAAGCATCTGCCGAAGGTGCAGGCCGCCATTATGAGCACCATTCAGGAGCTGACCGACGTGGGGGGCTTCGATTTTGGCACCGTGGTGATGAAGTATTACGAAGGCTACAGCACGGATAACGACCTGCTGCGCCGCCATGCGCTGAAGTGGCTCAAGGGCGAGTACCGCACCAAAACCGAGGCCCGGCAGGACCTGGGCGTGCGCGAAATTATTCACGACCTGAACTACTACGACATGCTCAAGAACTTCTGCCGGCTGTTCGTGAGCATGGGCTACAGCGGGTTTATGATAAACCTGGACGA
>JALYUI010000160.1 GCA_030853845.1 Bacteroidota bacterium
CGAAGATGGGAGTCGGGGTGAGGTTTTCCACGGTTCGTTAGGGATTCATCTGGACGACGGCCGTTTTAGGGGCCACGTTGTTGCGAATGCTGATTTGGCGGGCTACCGCTTCAGCTAAATCAGCGAACATTTTGCCCACCACCGATTCGGGGTCGAGCACGGCCGGCTGGCCCTGGTCGCCGTTTTCGCGGATGCTCTGCACCAGCGGCAGCTGGCCCAGCAGGGGCACGTCGTGCTGCGCGGCCAGACGTCGCCCGCCGTCTTCGCCAAAAATAAAATACTTGTTGTCGGGCAGCTCGGCCGGCGTAAACCAGGCCATATTTTCGACCACGCCCAGCACGGGCACGTTTATCTGGGGCTGGCGGAACATCTGCAAACCCTTCTGGGCATCGGCCAGGGCCACTTTTTGCGGCGTGGTCACAATCACGGCCCCGGTCACGGGCACGGTTTGCACCAGCGTGAGGTGGATGTCGGAAGTGCCGGGCGGCAGGTCGAGCAGCAGGTAGTCGAGCTCGCCCCAGTCTACTTCGGTAATGAATTGCTTGAGCGCCGACGAGGCCATCGGCCCGCGCCACACAATGGCCGACTCGGCCGGCGCCAGGAAACCAATGCTCATCAGCTTCACCCCGTGCTTTTCGATGGGCTGAATCAGGTTCTTGCCATTCGGCCCCTGGAAAACGTGCGGGGCTTCGTTCTCGACGCCAAACATGACGGGCATGCTGGGACCGGAAATGTCGGCATCGACCAGGCCCACTTTGGCTCCGGTAGCGGCCAGCGCTACCGCCAGGTTGGCGGCCACGGTGCTTTTGCCCACGCCGCCCTTGCCCGAGGCAATGGCGATAATGTTCTTCACGCCGGGCAGCAGGTCGCCGCGGTTGTTGCGCAGCGTGGTCACGCGCGAAGTCATCGTGATAACCACGTTGGCTTCCTTGTCGACCATCGTATGAATGGCGCGCTCGCAGGCATCGTGAATGAGCTGCTTGAGCGGGCAGGCGGGAGTGGTGAGCACCACGGTAAAAGCGACGGTAAGGCCGTCAATCTCGATGTTCTCAATCATGTTGAGCGTGACGAGGTCCTGGCCCAGGTCGGGCTCTTCCACGTAGCTCAGGGCTTTGAGAACGGCTTCTTTGGTTATGTTCATAGGGTCGGAGGGAGGCCGGCTGAGGCCTGCCGCAAAGATAACCCCGCGCACGGCGGCAGGGTTGCGGCACGGTAGCCAGTTTCAAGTGCCAAGGCAGTAGGGAATTGAGATTATTTTCCGTTATTTACTGACGCGGCCCTGCGGCCCTCCCTGCCATTCCTTACTACCAGCTTTCTGCGCCATATGGAACATTTCGATACCCATCCCCAGTACGAACAGCCAGACTCCGCAGCCAGCCTGGCCGAAGAATCCGAAGCCGTCGTGGTCTTTACCTGGGCCGTGCCGCGGGCCGCCAAAGTGCCGGTGCCGCGCCAGCCCCGGTATTCGTCGGCGGTTATCGTGCAGCCGGCAGCCATCAGCAGCACCGTACCCGCCGCCCTCATCACCGAGCTGCGCGCCAACAACACTGCCCGGAGCGCCGCCTGGTGCATGACGGCCACGCTGGCGGCCCGGTAGGGTTCAGGAGGGTACGAATTGGGCTGCCACTGTCGCCAAAAAACGGTTGAGACAGCTTTCACGCAGGGTGAAATAATGGCCGTGTATGTTCGTACAAATCTTAAGGCATAAAAAAAGGCCCCAACCGGAATAGGTCAGAGCCTTTTAAAGCTCAACTCAGGTTTTCTGCTTCTTCTTCTTGGCGGCCGGAAACAGGATGTTGTTCAGGATGAGCCGGTAGCCGGGCGAGTTGGGGTGCAACGCCAGGTCGGTGGGCTCTTCTCCTACCAGGTGCTGGTAGTCTTCGGGGTCGTGGCCGCCATAAAACGTCCAGGTGCCCTTGCCCAAGGTGCCGTGGATGTAGCGGGCCTCGCCGGTTTGCTTGGTTTCGCCCATCACCACCACATCTGATTTGATGAGGGATTTGCGGAAGGCCGTGGTCTGGCCCATGAAGCCGTGAATGGTTTTTTCGTGGTTCTGGGTCAGCATGGTGGGCACCGGGTCGTACTTAGCCGAGTAGGTGAAGAGCGAGAAGTAGTCGTTCTGCTCGCCCAGGCCGCGCTCGCCGGGCTGCATGTCGATGTTGGAATACTCGTACTCGTAGGGGTTGCGCACCAGCTGGAAGTTCTGGAAAGCCAGGCAGCGGTTGTAGTTGAGCTTGCTTTGGGCGTTGGGGTCGCTGGGGTCGCCATCGTACATGCTTTCCACCATGTCGATGCCCAGGCCGGCCAGAGCGATGTCGTAGCTGTCGGTTGCCGAGCACATGGCGAACAGGAAGCCGCCCCCGGCAATGAATTCCTGCATTTTGGTAGCCACGGTGCCCTTCATCTGGCTCACTTTGGCAAAGCCGTTACGCTTGGCAGCGGCCTCGGCATCGCGCACCTGCTGCTGGTACCAGGGGTAGTTGCGGTAGGTGGCGTAGAACTTGCCGTACTCGCCGGTGAAGTCTTCGTGGTGCAGGTGCAGCCAGTCGTACTTGGGCAGCTCGCCGTGCAGCACCTCGTCGTCGTAGAGCCGGGTGTAGGGAATTTCGGCGTAGGTGAGCACCATCGTCACGGCATCGTCCCAAGGCTGCTTGCCTTTGGGCGTATATACCGCTATTTTGGGCACCTTCTCCAGCTTCATCACGTCCATGTTGGCATTGGGGTCGGCAATTTCCTGGAGGATGCCCGTGTACTGGGCTTCGCTGATAACCTGGTAGTTGACGCCGCGCACGGCCAGCTCGTTTTCGGCCCCCGCCACGGTTTCGAAGGCGAAGGCCCCGCCCCGGTAGTTCAGCAGCCAGTCGACGGGTACTTCCCGTTGCAGCAGCCAGAAAGCAACCCCGTAGGCCTTGAGGCACTCTTTCTGGGTGTTGTCCATCGGGATGAGCACGTGGTTGGCGCGGGCAGCCAGCGGGGCCAGCACGCTGCCCCCGGCCACCAGCAAAATCAGCACAAGACGCTTCAATAGCATAGTTTTTTATCAGATAGAGATGCAAGGCCGCAACGAGGTTGCAGCGCGGGTGGTTCAAGTTAGCGCGCGGCGGCCGAACTTTGACCAATGTGGTGCGAGCTTTAGCCCACGTTTGGCCACTACCAATTCTCTTAGAGCTTTCCCCCGCGCTTCTCTTCTTCCCCCATGAGCCCCCTCGAAAACGTCCGCGAAGCCTTCCGCTCGATTAAAGCCAACCTGCTCCGCACCATTCTCACGGCGCTCATTCTGAGCATCGGCCTGTTTGCGCTGGTAGGCATCCTCACGGGTATCGACGCGATGAAAAACTCGCTGTCCGATACTTTTGCCAGCCTGGGGGCCAACTCGTTCGAGCTGCACGCCAAAGGTTACACCAACCGCTTCCAGCGCGGCGGCGTGCAAGCCAAGCGCTACCCGCCCATCGATTTTTTGCAGGCCAAGCAGTACAAGGAGGCCATGGGTAGTCAGGCCGAGGTCGGCCTGTCGGCCTTTATTGCCGGGGCCGTGGAGATGAAAGCCAACGGTACCAAAACCAACCCCAACATGCAGGTGGTGGCCGGCGATGAGAACTACCTCAAAATTCAGGGCTACAACCTGGCCGATGGGCGCATTTTCTCGCAGGCCGAGCTCAGCAGCGGTTCCAACGTGCTGATTGTGGGCGACGAAATCCGACTTAAGCTGTTTCCCAAAATCTCGCCCGTGGGCCAGTACGTGAGTGCCCTGGGCCGGCGCTTCCTGATTGTGGGCCTGCTCGAAAAAAGCGGCAGTGGCGGCGGCGGCGGCGGGGCCGACCGCATTGCCCTGGTGCCGCTCGAAACCGGGAACCAGCTGCCGCGCCAGCGCGCCCTTACCTACGACGTGAAAACGGCCACCGATAAAGCCGGCACTCTCAATTTCATCATGGGCCAGGCCACCGGCGTTATGCGGGCCGTGCGCCACGACCGCCTGGGCCAGGAAGACAGCTTCGTAGTCGAAAGCAGTGAGTCACTCGCTAATACCCTCGATTCGGTGTCGGGCAAAGTGCGCATCGGCGGCAGCATTATGGCCTTTATCACGCTGCTCGGGGCCAGTATCGCCCTCATGAACATCATGCTGGTATCGGTGACGGAGCGCACCCGCGAAATCGGTATACGGAAGGCGCTGGGGGCCACGGCCCGGCAAATCCGGATTCAGTTTCTGATGGAGGCCATTGTTATCTGCATCATGGGCGGCCTGCTGGGCATTCTGCTGGGGGTGATGGGCGGCAACCTAGTGGCCAAGTTCGTGGGGGCCGGCGGTTTCCTGGTACCCTGGTTGTGGATGGCCATTGGTCTACTAATTTGCGTTGGAGTTGGGCTGGCCTCGGGCTACTACCCGGCCAGCAAAGCCGCCGCTCTCGACCCCATCGACTCACTTCGCTACGAGTAATTACGCTCGCGCTGTCTACTACCATGAAATCTGCCACCCTTTTCCATCATTGGCTGGTGCCCGGACTGCTGCTGTGGGGCGGGTTGGGTGCCGGACTGGCCCGGGCGCAGGCTCCTGCTGCAACTGGCAAGGCCCAGCTTTTCGCCGTTGTGGGTGCGGGCAAGGCGGCCCAGTTCAGCTTGCCGCAGGTGCGCCTGGCCGACGAAGCCGTGGCCGAACGCATTAACCGCGAAATTGCGGCAGTCGTGATGAGCTACGCCACCACACCCATCGATTCCACAGCTTCGCTGGCTAAGCAGTTGCGGCTGGCGGCGGCGCAGCCCTGCTGCTTAGGAGGAGTGCGCTTCCAGTCACTTCTTAACCAAGGCAGTCTGCTCTCGCTTAAGCTCACGCTGGTTTTCAATGGCAACATGTACTACGAGCGCACCCGCTACCTGGTGTTCGACCTGAATACCGGGCAACGGGTGTTGCTGAATTCGCTGGTGGCCGACTCGCCCGCGCAGCTCCAGCAGCGCCTCGAAACAGCCGTCAGCCGGCGGATAGGGGAGTTCCTGGCCGACACTACCAAGCGGGCCCCAGCCACCCTGGCCTCGATAGCCGGCCTCTACCATTGGCAGGCCGGCAAGCACCGCGTCGATTTTGGCCCGGCCAATGCACCCAATACCGCGCCACCGGTCGACCTGAATGAGTTCGCCCTCGGCCCCCACGCATTGCTGCTACTCTACCGCGTCGGCGTGCCTTCGTCGACTTTAGCCGATACGCCCGACGAAGTATACCGCATTCCCTACGCCCGCCTGCAGGCGGTGGGGCTCCTGGCCGAGCTGATAAAAGCCACAGCTCCACCGGCGGGCACCCGATAATTCGGGCAGAGTGATACATTTGCACAAGTTTTCATTTGTGTAAACATCATGCCCAACGCTGTTCCCGTTGCCGCCGCGCCGTCTATCGACCTGCGCTTTGCCCAGCTCATTCAGCAATTTGGGCTGACCAAAAATAGCTTTGCGGTATCGCTGGGCAAAACGGCCAGCGTAGTTCAGCACTTAATCGATGGCCGAAATAAGCCGGGCTTCGACCTGCTGTGCCGGGTGTTTGAGATTTACCCAAATGTGTCGCGCGACTGGCTCCTGCTTGGCCAGGGTCCCATGCTGGTGGGCAGCAGCAACCCAGGTGCCCGGCCCGAGCCGGTAGCCGTAACAACGACACCCGAGCCCCCACTCGACCCCATCGACCTGAGCGACGTGGAGCCGCGCCCGGTGCGCCGGGCCAGCATCGGGCTGGCCGGCAGCCGGCTCAATCCGGCTGAGATTGCGGCCACACTGGCCCTCGCTACGGCCGCAGCCGAGCCCGAATCCGGCCCGACTACTCACGTCAGCAACGGCGCACATAGAAGCATTTTCGATGATGCCGGAAATGAGTGGGAGCAGCCCGGGCTGGATGAAAATATTACGGTTTCCAAGCCAGTTGCTGGCGATTCTTCGGCAACTTCAATCCCGATGACCACCCCGGTGCCATCCCGCGCTGCCACCTTTTCTGCTGCCACCGCGCCGCCGGCCGCTGAAGAAACTCCTGCTCAGACTCCGGCCGCGCCAGCTCAGGCGGCTCCGAACCATGCAGCCCTGGCCGGCCCTTCCGCTATTGCCCAGCCCGGCCCCGAAGTTTACCTCACCGCCGCCCTAAACGCCCAGCAGTTGCAGCACCAGCTGGCCCTGGCCGAGCTGCGCAATCAGCACCTGCTCGAGCAGCAGCAGATGCTTCGCGAAATGCTGGCAATGGCCCGGCAGGCAATGGTCTGAACCGCAGATTTAACGGATTTGACGGATTCAATTTCTGAATTGCCTATTCGAGAAAGTTGCCGAATTCAACCTTAAAACCGAGCAGCGCCCAGTTATGACTTTGAAACTTGGTCAACCCTGTTGCTACCTTAATTTAATCAACGAACTCATTGAATGGCGAAACCAGCAGTCTTGCAATTCGAATCTGTTTAATCCGTCAAATCCGTTAAATCTGCGGTTCAGACAGTAATTCCCACTTCCTCGGCTTCCATCAGGCCCAGGGCGTTTACTTCCGTGAGGCGCAGGGTTTTGCGCTCGCCCACCAGCAGCGGGTCGTACTTCACGGCCACGCGGATGTAGTTGGGCGTGAAGCCTTCCATGCGGCCGTCGGTCACGTCGTCTTCGAACAATACTTCGGTTTCGAGGCCCCGGTGCTGCTCGTAGAAAAAGCGCTTTTTCTTTTCCGACAGGCTGCGCAGTTGAGTAGTGCGCTCGTGCCGCACCCGGTCGTTCACGCGGCCGGGCAGGGTGGGCGCGAGGGTGTCGGGCCGCTCCGAGTACGGGAATACGTGCAGGTAGCTGATGGGCAACTCGTTCAGAAAATTGTATGTGTCGAAAAAGTCGGCTTCCGTTTCGCCCGGAAAACCCACAATCACATCCACGCCAATGCAGGCGTGCGGCATCAGCTCCTTGATACGGGCCACGCGGCTGGCGTAGAGTGCCCGGCGGTAGCGGCGGCGCATGAGGCCCAGAACCTTGTCGGAGCCGCTTTGCAGCGGGATGTGGAAGTGTGGCATGAAGCGCGCCGAGGCCGCCACGGTGTCGAGCACGCCGTCGGTGAGCAGGTTGGGCTCGCAGCTGCTGATGCGGAAGCGGCGGATACCCGCCACCTGGTCGAGGGCCTGCACCAGCTCGGTGAAGTTTTCGAGGCGCTCGCGCTCGGGGCCTTGCAGGCCGAAATCACCCAGATTTACGCCCGTGAGCACGATTTCCTGCACGCCGGTTTCGGCCAGCTTTTCGGCGCGTTTCACCACGCTGGCTACGCTGCCCGAGCGGCTGCCGCCCCGCGCCAGTGGAATGGTGCAGAACGAGCAGGTGTAGTCGCAGCCATCCTGCACTTTCATAAAGGTGCGGGTACGGTCGCCGAACGAATGCGCCGCTACAAACTCGGTGGCCGCGCTGATGGGGGAGGCGTGCACCGCCCCCGGCTGCCCGGCCGCAGGCTTCTGGAAATCCGCCAGAATATCGACCAGCATAAATTTCTCAGCCGCCCCCAGCACGGCACTCACGCCCGGAATGGTGGCAATTTCCTGGGGCTTCAGCTGCGCGTAGCAGCCTACAATGGCTACAAACGCTTCCGGATTGTGCTTAAGCGCCTGCTGCACCACCTTGCGGCACTTGCGGTCGGCGTGGTCGGTTACGGAGCAGGTATTGATAACGTAGAGGTCGGCCCCGGCTTCAAAGGCAACTTTAGCAAAGCCTTTTTCCTCAAACTGCCGGCCAATGGCCGACGTTTCGGAAAAGTTGAGCTTGCAGCCGAGGGTATAAAAAGCGACAGATTGGGGAGTAGGCATAGCAGGCACAAAGATACGGCGGCCGGCGCGGGGCTGGAAACCGGGCTATTTGCGCGCAAAATCGGCCAGTGTCAGCTGTTCCATCGCCTGCCCGAGCCGTAGCTGCGCATCCGGCACGTTGGCATCGCGGTCCACCACCGCCCGGCTCACGTTGTCGAACGTGACCGTTCCCAGCGGCGACACGGCTCCGAAGCCGTTGTTATAGCAGTACCAGGCGAAGGAGCGGGGCTGGGGCACCAGCAGATTGCGGCTCCAGACGTAGGGGCGGGCGGGCAGGTGCAGCTGGGCCAGCAGGGTAGCCGCCACGTCGGTTTGCGAAGCCAAGGTGTGCACCACCTGCCCCCGGGCGCTGGCCCGCAGCGCCCCACCGGCCAGCACCAGCGGAATGTGGAACTTGTCGGGGCTGCGCTCGGATGAGTTGCCGGGCAGAATGTGGCCGTGGTCGGCCACCAGTACCAGCAGCGTGTGGGCGAACCAGGGCTGCTGCCGCGCCGTGCGCAGGAAGCGGCCCAGCTCGGCATCAGTGTAGAAAACCGAGTTGCGAAACAGGCTGGTTTCGTCGGTGCCCGCAAAGTGCCGGCGCATGGGCACCTCGAACGGCTCGTGGCTGCTAAGCGTGAAGGCCGTGACGAAAAAGGGCGTGGGCTGCCGTTGCAGGTCGGTTTGCAGTCGGTCGAACAGCTCCCCGTCGTGCGCGCCCCACTTCGAATTCTGGGCGGCCGGCGAGAATTCGTCGCGCTCAATCAGGTGCTCGTAGCCAGCCGTCTGCAAGTAGCTTTTCATATTGGCAAAGGCCAGCTCGCCGCCATAATAGTAGCTCGAATGGTAGCCCGCCGCCGCCAGCGAGCGGCACAGGTGCGGCAGCTGCTCGGTTTTGCGCGGGAATTTGATGATGCTGGTGGTGGGCTGGTTGGGGTAGCCCGAAAGCAGCGAAACCAGCCCCTTCTGGCTGCGGTCGCCGGCAGCGTACAGATGGTCGAACAGTACGCCGGTGCGGGCCAGACTATCGAGGCAGGGTGTAACGCCGGGCTCGCCGCCCACACTACCCACCAGCTTCGCCGTGAAGCTTTCCAGAATGATGAACAGGACATTAGGGCGCGGCTCCCGCAAAATGCTGATGGTCGAATCCGGCGTGGCAGCCTGCCCCACGGCTCCCGGGTACAGGCCACCTACCAGCCGCCGGGCCGTGCTGTCGGCCATAAACGGCGGGGGCAGCGTTTCCTCGCCCCGCCGCAGCAGCGCGCTCATCAGGTTCCAGGGTGCATTCAGGGCCGCGTGGTTGGCAAACGGAATCCGCGAAAAGTAAACGTCGCTCTGATTGATGGGAATTTGCTGGGTGCCGCCGCGCAAAGGCAGCACCAGCAGGCCCAGGTAGAGCAGGCTGGCTAGGGCTGCCCGCCCGCGCCCAAACCACGGCGGTAGCGTGGGCAGCGGTCCCACCACCCATCTGTATAACAGGCTGCCTCCCCCCAGCAGCGCCAGCAGCGCCAGCAGCAGCAGCCCTAGCGGCGCACTGCCCGCCGAGGCGGCCATTTCCTTGGGCGAGTTCAGGTATTGCAGGGGCGTGTCGTCGAGGCGGAATCCCCAGGCGCGGTACAGCTCCAGGTCGGACGTTATCAGAACGCTCAGCAGCAGACCAATAGCTGCCGAATATCCTGTTAGCAGCCCGCGTAGCGGCAGGCGCGGCAGCAGGCTTCCAATAATAAAGAGTACGAAGGGCAGCAGGCACACGTAGGCCGTGGCGGAGGCATCGAGCCGCAGGCCGTAAGCCAGCGTACCAAGTAGCGTGAGCAGCGGCAGCTGCCCGGCGGCCGCGTGGCCCGTATCAAGGAGCTGATGCCGCACGCCTGCATTGGCGTGGATGTGATTGTGGGTTTTCCGGGCGAAACGGAAGCCG
>JALYUI010000168.1 GCA_030853845.1 Bacteroidota bacterium
AAACAGGCCCACGTGCAGGGCCGCCGTCCGGCGCGGCGAAGCTACCGGCCGCTGGTAGCGCCGAAACAGTTGCCGCGCCCGCCGCTGCTCGCCCGGGGCGGCGGCCGCGGGCCACGTCTCGCCGGGAATGGTGGGACTGGCTACATCGGCCGGGAAGCCGGCCAAATCGGGCTCAGGAATGGGCGGGGGCGTATTCTCGGGGAAAGGCACGGAGGGCTTCGGGCAGGGCGGAGGTGAGGGTGAGGGGCGGGGCCAGGTGCAGCACCCGCAGCCCCAGGCGGCGGGCCGTGGCCACGTGCTGCGGGCTGTCTTCGATGAACAACACGTCTTCGGCCCGCCAGTTCATTTCGCGCAGCACGTGCCGGAAAATTTCCTCGCCCGGCTTGCGCAGGCCCACCTGCTGCGAGTAAAACACGCGGTCAAGCACGTCGGCAATGCCGTGGGCGAAGCCGTACTGCGCCGCCAGCCGCCGGTCGATTTCGGCAATGTGCAGCGCGTTGGTGTTCGAGAGCAGGGCGGTTTGGTGGCCCTGCCGGCGCAGCTCGGCCAGCAGGGCCAGTCGGTCGGCGGGTACGTCGAGCAGCATGGCGTGCCAGGCCGCGTCGAGCTCGGCATCGGTGCCCGTCAGGTCGTAGGCCCGGCGCAGGCCGGCGCGGAATTCGGTGGGCGTAAGCTGGCCGGTTTCGAACTGGTCGAACAGGGCGGCCTGGCTGGCCTGCGAGAATTCGATGGGGCTCGCGGCGCGGCTCAGGCGGCGCATGGCGGCGGGGGTCGCGGCGTAGTCGATGTCGATGAGGACGCCGCCGTAGTCGAATAGCAGGTGGGGAAGCATGCGGGAGCTTGGTTTTCGGACCACAAAGGTCGTACTTTTGCCCCGTTGGAGGGCTGGCAACGGCAGGGTTGAGGTGAAAGATGACTGCCTCCGGCACCGGGCCTATAGCTCAATCGGTTAGAGCAACTGACTCATAATCAGTAGGTCCTCGGTTCGATTCCGAGTGGGCCCACAAAAAAGCCTCTTACAGCGATGCGAGAGGCTTTTTTATTTATTGCCCCCGGTTTAGCCCCCGGTAAGCGGTGATAGAAACTTGATATTTAATCTAACGGCCACTGATACATTCGCGGTACGAATGGCTATGCTGGCTTCTATAATAGCCAGATTTACCCGTTCGCGGTCAATTCGCGGGCGGCCGGCACGTTGACGGTGCGCAGCCATACGTGCCGAGCGTTGGGCAGGTGACATCGATAATAAGGAGTAGTGAAAGTGGTAGTAGCACGTAGAACTACCTTGTTTTGCGGCGTTGTATACGCATAATGCGCACCGTAGCGATTATCTTTGGTCAACCTCTCTAGGTGCTAGTTGGCAGACGTAGCGGAAGACTGAGATGGTCGGGTGAAACAGGAGAGAATTGGGTGCTAACTTCCCAAACTCATGGAAAAAGCCCCTCCCACAAAACGGCCGCGGTATGATGCGGCCTTCCGCGCCGAAGCCTTGCGGCTGGACAGCGAAAGCCGCTCCACGCTGGCTGCCGCCCGCGCCCGGAATATTGACGCCAAGCGCATTTATGCCTGGCAGAAAGCGGCCCAGCCGCCCCTGCCCGCCGACCCGGCCGAGGCCGCCGAAGTGCGTGCATTGCGCGCCGCCAACAAACGGCTGGCGTAGGAACTGGACATTTTAAAAAAAGCCATCGCCATCTTCTCGCATCCCGCAGCACTGTGAGTACGCTGCAATTCATTGACCAGCAACGCTCCACTTACCCCGTACAGCAGCTCTGCCACGTGCTGGGCGTGGTACCCAGCCGCTACTACATGGCGGTTGGCGCAAGGCATCGGGGCTGCGGGGAAAGTCGAACCGGCCTGGGAAACGGAAATGGTGGCCATTTTTGACCACCACAAACGCCGCTATGACACGCGCCGATTGCGGGTCGAGTTGCGGGAAACGGGGCACCGGGTGGGCCGCCAGGCCCTGCGCACGGGGCTGCGCCGCCACGGTCGGAAAGCTTTGCAACCCAAGTCCTTTGTGCCGCGCACCACCGATTCGACCCACGGGCAGCGTTGCGCCCCCAACTTGCTGCTCGACCAGCCGCGCCCCACCCAGTCCAACTGGCTCTGGGTGAGCGACATGACCTGCCTGACGCTGGCCAGCGGGGCTAGTGCGTACCTGTGCGCTTTTCAGAACCTCTGCACCAAGCAGGTGGTGGGCTGGCAGGTGCGCGTCGACATGCCCCAAGCCTTGGTCATCAGGGCCTTGCAGCGGGCGCTGCTGGCGCAACGGCCCGCCCCCGGACTCATTGTCCACTCCGACCGGGGCGGGCAGTACGTGGGCAACGCCTACAAGGCCCTGCTACGCGACGCCCGGACCCAACTCTTGCACAGCCGGCGCGGCGATTGCTACGACAATGCTCAGGCGGAAAGCCGGTGGTCGCGCCTCAAAACCGAGGAACTTGGAGCCCGCGACTGGCCCGTTTTTGCCGACCTGACCGACGCGCAAGCCAGCGTGGCTGACTATTTTGACTACTATTATCACGAGCGCCGCCACTCCAGCATTGGCTATCAGAAGTCGTATCAATTTCACCAACAATAACTTAATAACAGCACCCAATTCTCTCCTGCTTAACTAGACCACCCCACGCCTACTCGTCAACGCCATCCTGCGCCACCGGCCGTTTGCTCTGGGCACGGCCATCCTCCAGGCGCTACAACAAGTCGACGAGTACGTACCCGAAGAAGAGCGTGCCAAACTGCGGGATTACGTCAACTCCATCAGCAT
>JALYUI010000201.1 GCA_030853845.1 Bacteroidota bacterium
CCATACAGTACAGTGGGGCATTGCTTCCCCGCGCGTCCGTTGTTTCTTCCGTCTTATTCTCCCAACCCATGACAAGAAAATCACCATTCGGGTGCTGTCTGCTGCTGGTTCTGTGCTTCGTCTTGCAAGTGCCCGCTTGGGGCCAATGCACTGCGCCAACAGGCTTGAATATTACGAATGTTACCGGGACCAGCGCGCAACTCAATTTTACGCCCAGTGCCGCCGCCACTAGCTACAGCGTGTCATATACGTCGCCCTCCACCGGGCAAGTGTTCACGGTGAGCCCAAACCCCACAGCCTCGCCCGTTCAACTGATACAACTCAGTGCCACGACCAGCTACACCGTAACCGTCGTCAGTAACTGCGCCAACGGACAAACAGCCGGCGCAGCGGTCACGTTTATAACCACGGCGCTTAACGACGAGCCGTGCACGGCGATTGCCTTGCCCCGCAACCCCACGTGTCAGCCCAGCAGCGGCACGACCGCAACGGCGACCCCTACCACGCCGAACGGCTACACCGGCCCCGGTTGCGCGAACATCCCCAATGCCCGGGATGTTTGGTACACCTTTACCACGGCCGCCACGGGGGCGGCCAGCACGGGCGCGACCCTTACCGTGGCCGGGAGCAACGCCCGGGAACTACGCCTTTTTTCTGGAGCCGCCTGCAGCAGTGCGCTGACGGAAGTGGCTTGTTCCGTCGACCCGGCGGGGGTGAACGCAGCCCCGCCCCTCGTGGTGGGCAGCCTGACCCCCAGCACCACCTATTACGTGCGGGTGGCTTCGCCGCCGACCAGCGCTGGGTCGTTCACTATTTGCGTCACCGACCCGCCGGCCTGCGACGACCCGTTGAACGTCGCTATCGGCACCATCACGGCGACGACGGCGCAGCTCGCGCTCACGCCCGGTCCGGGCAACCTGAGCTATACGGTCACCCTGACTCCCCAGAACGGGACCACGACCACGCTCACTCCCAACCCCACCACTTCACCGATTGCGCTCACCAATCTTTTGCCCCTGACGGCCTATACCCTCACCGTGCGCGCCAACTGCGCCAGCAGCGGGCTCGGGTCCGTCATCACCCGCACGTTCACGTCGGGCAACCCGCAGGACGAGCCCATGGGGGCCGTCGCTTTGCCCATTGGCCCCTCCTGCCAGCCAACCACCAGCACCAACGCGCAGGCCACCGCCACGCCGCCGAACGGCTACACCAACCCCGGTTGCGCGGTTGCATCCGCCCCCAAAGACGTCTGGTTCACCGTGACCACCGCCGCTACCGGCCTCGCCAGTAGTGGCGTGAACCTCACTGCCGGGGCACTGCCGCCGGCCTCCAACCCCACCGGCGTGCTGCCCGCCAGCCAAGTGCGGCTGTTTAGCAGCGCGGGCGGGGCAGCCGGACCATTCACGCCAATCGGCTGCATTGCCAGTGCCCGGGGAAATATGATTGCGCCCCCGTTGATTGTCGCCGGCCTCATGCCCAACACGACGTATTACGTGGCCGTATCGGGGTTTAGCGATTCCGACCAGCAGGGCGGGTTTACCCTCTGTGCCACCGCAGCGCCGGCCTGCCCCTCTGCCGCCGCGCTGACCGCCACGCCGCAGACCACCACCACGGCGCAACTCGACTGGACCGTTACCGGTGGCGGGGGGACGTTCACGGTCGAGTACGGCCCGGCGGGGTTTGTTCCCGGCACGGGCGCGGCGGGAGCCGTGCGGGTGCCGGGCCTGACGGCCACGAGCTACCCGGCCACGGGCCTGACCCCTGGCCAGCCGTACGAATTCTACGTCACGCGGGACTGCGGCGGCGCGGGCTCCAGCACCCGAAGCGGGCCGCGCGCCTTCCAAACGCAAGTACTGACCAACGACGACCCCTGCGGGGCCGTGCTGCTCGCCATCAGTTCCGGGACCTGCACCACGCCCACGTCGGGCACCCTGGCGGGCGCGACGTCCACGCCCCTCAACACCACCTTGCCGGGCGGCCCCTGTGCCAACCAGTCGCCCGCCACCGATGTCTGGTACCGCTTCACGACGGCCAGTACGGGTTCCGCGAGCACGGAAGTGGTCGTGGCCGTGACTGGTGCCACCGTGCGGTACCTGATGGCGATGACGGGCAGCAATTGCGCCGGTCCCTACACTTGCACCGGCGTGGTGGAAGGGAGTGCAAACCAGCCGACGCCGCCGCTCGTGCTCCGGGGCCTCAGCCCGAATACGACGTACTACGTGCGCGTCGGCGGCTTGGGCGCTTTCGGCAGCAACCAGCCCGGCCCGTTCACCATTTGCGTCAGCAGCCCGGCCCCGGCCTGCAACCTGCCCACGGCCATCCAGCTGTCCGCGCTCACCGCCACCGCGGCCACACTCAGCTTTACGGCCCCGGCTGGCAACACGGGCTATACCCTCGTGCTGAGTGGCGGGGCCGGCAGCGGCACGCAAACCGTTACCGCCTCGCCCGTCAACCTGTCGGGCCTGGCGCCGAGCACGGCCTACACCCTGACCCTGCAAAGCAATTGTGCCGGGGGCCAGAGCGCGCCGTACACGCTCACGTTCACCACCCCTGCGGTGGGGCCCGCCAATGCCGTGTGCTCGGGTGCGGTAACGGTGACCTGTGGCCAGACGGTGCTGGGCACCACGGTCAATGCCCAAACGGTTTTCCAGACGCCGAATGTGTGTCGGCCCGGGGGCAACTCGCCGGGCGTTTTCTACCGGTTCATCGGCACAGGGGATACCATTAAAGTAGCCCTCTGCCATCCCGCCACCAACTTTCCGGTGGCCATCGCCTTGCTAAGTGGGAACTGCGGCGCCTTAACGTGCCTGGGGGGGAACGACTTGGATTTTAGCTGTCCGCTTAATGTGCAGTATGCCGCGTATACGTTTTTTAGCCAGCCGGGCGTCAACTACTACATTTTTATCCAAGGGCCTGGTGCCGGCAACTTCGGCTTGACCCTTACCTGCGTCGCGCCGGCCTGCCAGGCCCCGACCATGCCACTGGCTACGGGGGGGACGGCCACCACGGCGACCATTAACTTTACGCCCGCCACCGGCAGTACAGCAAACGGGTTTTCGGTCGTGGCCACGCCCACTAGCGGCGGCCTTCCCGTGACCGCCACCGGGCCCGGCTCCCCCATCACGCTGAGTGGACTGGCCCCCGGGACGGCGTACCGCGTGACCATTCAGGCCCTCTGCGGCAGTGCTGGCAGCAGTCCCAACGCGACGACGTCGTTTACGACCAGTGGCACGGCTTGCCCCACTCCCAGCGGGGTCGGTGTCAACAGCATTACCGCCACCACGGCCAGCGTGGGCTTCACCGGCACTGCTGCTACGAGTTACATCGCCACCGCTACGCCCACCACCGGCGGTCCGGCGGTGATACAAACCGGGGCGGCCTCGCCGCTCACCCTGAGTGGTCTTGCGCCCAACACCGCCTACAATGTTACCGTGCTGGCCAACTGCGCGAGCGGTGCGGCTTCGCCATCAACGGCGCCGGTGCCCATCCGTACGCTGTTGGGTACCCAGAATGCTACCCTCGCCAGCCTGGTAGGTTTTTATCCAAACCCCGCCCACGAGTCGGTCATGCTCACGTTGCCCGCCGTGCTTACCCGGCAGCCGGTGAGCATTACCCTCTTCAACCTGCTGGGTCAATCCGTGCGTCACTACACGGTACCGGAAAGCACGCACGCGACCCAGTCCGTGCTTGGTCTGTCAAATCTTCCTGCAGGCGTGTACCAAATGCAGCTCACCACCGGACTCGGGAGCTTCAGCAAGCGCCTGAGCATCGAGCAATAAATCATCAAACGCGGCCATATTCACTGCACCGGAGCCAGAGAGCCTGCGGGGGATGCCGCGCCAGGTGCTCTACGAGCCGGAATTCCTTGAAGGCAGGCTCCGGCTCCACTGCGGACTCCTGCCCACTGGGGAACGGATTACCTCGTTGCTCCTCAGGCAGCAGCCGCTGTAGCAG
>JALYUI010000207.1 GCA_030853845.1 Bacteroidota bacterium
TGCTTGGGCTTCGGATAGGTTCTTACTTCGTCACGCCTTCCTGTAGGCGCTCGGCGCTTTCGGCCAGCCGCAGCTGCTCTACGAAGTCGTCGACGTTGCCTTCCATCACACTGGCCAGGTTGTACACGGTGTAGCCAATGCGGTGGTCGGTTACGCGGCCCTGGGGGTAGTTGTAGGTGCGGATTTTGTCGCTGCGGTCGCCGCCGCCAATCATGCTTTTGCGCACCAGGCCGTCGGCTTCGTTCTTTTTGGCCAGCTCCATGTCGTACACGCGGGAGCGAAGCACGGCCAGCGCCTTATCGAAGTTCTTAAGCTGCGATTTCTGGTCCTGGCACTGGGCCACGAGGCCCGAGGGCAGGTGGGTGAGGCGCACGGCCGAGTAGGTCGTGTTCACCGACTGGCCGCCCGGGCCGCTGGAGCAGAAGTAGTCCTTGCGGATGTCGCCCATGTTCAGCTCAATATCGAACTCCTCCACTTCAGGAATCACCACGATGGAGGCCACGCTGGTGTGGATGCGGCCCTGGGTTTCGGTGGCCGGCACGCGCTGCACGCGGTGCACGCCCGATTCGAACTTGAGCTTGCCATATACGTCTTCGCCGCGCACGGCCACGATAATTTCCTTGTAGCCGCCGGCGGTGCCTTCCATGGCGTCAATCAACTCCATCTTCCAGTTCTGCTTTTCGGCGAAGCGCATGTACATGCGCTGCAGGTCGCCGGCAAACAGCGCTGCCTCATCGCCCCCGGCCCCGGCCCGGATTTCCATAATCACATCCTTCGAGTCGTTGGGGTCTTTGGGCAGCAGCAGGTCTTTGATGAGCACTTCGAGGCGCTCCTGCTCGGGCTGTAGCTCATCGAGCTCGGCCTTAGCCATCTCGCGGAAGTCCTGGTCCTTTTCGGTAGCAATTACCTCGCGGGCGTTTTCGATGTTGCTGAGTACCTGCTGGTAGTTGCGGTACTGCACCACAATCTTGCCCAGCTCCTTGTATTCTTTGTTTAGCGACTTGTAGCGCTTCAGGTCCGACATCACGTCGGGCTGCATCAGCTCTTCGTTCACGGTTTCGTAGCGCTGATTGATGGCTTCCAGTTTATCGAGCATCGGGTGTTCAGAATTAAGCAATAAGGCTGCAAAGATACGGCATCACAACACCCCGATGCGGCCTCCGCGTTCACCCCTCACTGGCTACGCCCCCGGCCGGGCCGGGCAATGCCGCCGGTAGTTTGCCGATTCGGCTCCTGGCCGGGCGCTGCCGGTCGGCACGCGGCCGAATAGCGCGTGGACGCTGATTTAGGCCCATCACCGCTGCCTGCTGCCCGGCCATCTTGCAACCTTCCGCGTTTTTTACGGTAAAACACACCCTGGCTGCTTAGCCGCCTTTGCCCAAATAACCCTGGTTGTCATGTGTGGTCGATATTCATTCATAGCTCCGGCTCCGGCCGCCGAAGCGCGGTTTGAGGCCGTGTTTGCCGAGCCGGCCCCGCTGCTCTACAACGCAGCGCCTTCGCAGCGCCTGCCGGTTATCACCAACGCTGCCCCCGACCGTATTCAGCTGCTGCGCTGGGGCTTGGTTCCGGCCTGGAGCCGCGACCCCAGCGGCGGCCCCAAACCCATCAATGCCCGGGCCGAAACGCTGGCTGATAAACCCTCGTTCCGGCTGCTGCTGGGGCGGCGGCGCTGCCTGGTGCTGGCCGATGGCTTCTACGAATGGCAGGTTACGCCCGCTGGCAAAGTGCCCCACCGCATTCTGCTGCGCGATGAGCAGCCCTTCGCCTTTGCCGGCCTCTGGGACGAGTGGGTCGACCGCGCCACCGGCGAGCTGCACCCCACCTTCACCATCATCACCACCGAGCCCAATGCCCTGATGGCCGGCATTCACAACCGCATGCCCGTGATGCTGCCCGACCGCGCCGCCGAGCGGGCCTGGCTCGACGATAGCCAGAAGCCAGCTGCGCATCAGCACCTGTTGCAGCCACGCGATGCGGCAGCCATGCGGGCCTACGTCATCAGCAAGCGGGTGAACTCGCCGGCCCACAACGATGCCGATATTCTGCTCGCCGAGGGTTAGTTTGGTGGGTTGCCAGTTTAGCGAAACAGCTTAGGAAGTGCCATAATCGACTTTTCAACCTTAATGACTTTCGCCAAAATTTTGGAAGGCCTTTCACGCAGCGCCCCGCAGTGTTTTTAATACTGCGGGACGCTGCGTGAAAGACCTTCTGCAAATCACCTCCCAAACCTATCGTACGCGCTGGGCTACCCACTCACCTACGGCTTCGAGCGCATCGGTCGAGGCTTCGGTGGCGGGCATGAGGCCGGCCAGCAGCGCATTTTCGCCGGGGGCCACCTGGAAATCGTGGTCTACGCCGTCGAGGCGCTGGGCATTCACCTGCTTGTTGCCCCGGAAGGCTTTTTCGAGGGCCGTCAGGTTGATGGCCGCGGGCGTCTGGACATCGGCGGTACCGTGGAGCAGCAACGTGGGGCAGGTCACTTTCAGCAGTTCAGCCTGGGGGTTGAAGGCCAGCAGGGAGCGGTACCAAGGAGTGGTGAGCTGGCGGGCGCGCTCCTGGGCAGCGGCGGGCGCGAGGCCGGGGTAAATCTGCTTCAGCATGTTGGCCACGATGGCCTGTGCCTGGGCATTATCCGGCGTCTGGCGAATAATTTCGAGCAGGGCGAACTGGCGCTTATACAGCGCCTCGTCGCGCTTACGGGCTTCGGAGCTTAGGCGCAACTGCTCTTTGGCCACGCGCACCTGCACCTGCTCGGCATTGCCGCCGGCGGCCAACTGCTGCCGGGCCTCGCGGCGCGCCTGGGCCATCAGTCGGGCGCAGCGCGTTTGCCAGGCCAGCTGGGCCGTATCGGGTTCGCCGGGCCGGTTCACCAGCGAGGTCTGGCGGGCCAGCAGCTCCTGGCCAGTCACGCCGGCGGCCCCAAGCGCCACTACAAAGGCCGGGGCGGGCGATTGGGTAGCCGCCAGCAGCGCCACGTTGGCCCCGTTGCCGTGGCCCAGCACGCCTACGCGCATGGGGTCGATGCCGGGCCGCGAGCGCAGGTAATTGAGGGCCGACTGGGCATCGGCGGCCAACTCGGCGCTGGCGGTGGCGGCGGGCACTGCGGCCGAGCGGCCGGTACCCCGGTCGTCGAGGCGTAGCACGGCCACGCCCTGGCGCAGCAGGTACGCAGTCAGGTTATCGAGCAGGCGGGAGCTGGCGGCCAGGGGCGCGGTGGGCATAAAGTCGGGCAGCAGCAGCACGGCGGGAAAAGGGCCGGCCCCGGCGGGGCGGCGCAGGGTGCCGCCCAGGCCAATTTCGGGATTGGGGCTGCTGGGGCTGCTCACGTGCACTTCTTCGCGCGTGGCGAGGCTGGCCGGAGCCGCCTCGCTACCGGTTACGCGCTCCAGCACCAGCACCGTGCGAAAACCCGGCTGCTGCCAGGTGCCGCGCAGCTGGCGTCCCTCGGCCATGGGCAGCGCGGCGAAGCTACAGCCCGCCTGGGCCGCCACAAAAGTGATGCTGTCGGCACCGCTCAGCACTCGCATGGGGCTGTTATCGAGGCGGTGGGCATCGATACGCAGCAGGGCTGCCGGGCTCCCATCGGCCTGCCGGCTCACCACGATGCTCACTTGGCGACTACCGCCGGGCACCACCAGCGCCCCGGTCCATTGACCCACCAGCTGGGCGGCATCCAGTGTTGCAGCCAGCGAAGAACTTGAAAGCAGAAAAGAGAAGGCGAGTAAGCAAATAAAGGTTTTCATCGGAAGATGCGGCCAAGCCATTAATAATACGATAAGTAGATTAACTCATTCTATTGTCAATAAAAATACAACTTAATAGTGCTTTAATAAAAAAATACTCCGGCGAATGATTAAAATTTCTGTGCGAATAGTTCTATTTGCCAGGCGACTGATAACGCAGCTCCCAAAACCTGCCTGGGTCAGGCGCGCCTGAAGCCAATAAATTCTGCCTTGGCAATTGATGGAAACCGCCATTAGCCGGGTGCTCGCTTACCGGGAATCAGGGGAAATGCGACGCCGGTAGTGCGTTGCAGTCGGCTCGCAATAGCTCGCCAACTCTGGCGAGCAATGCATTAGGAGCCGAGGGAATCGCGCAGCACGGGCGGGGCCTGCCTGCTGCGCTGCCCGGCCAGTCGTTCAGCACCAGGCAGGGGAAAGCGCCGCGCCTGCTTTGGGAAGGCGCGGGTATTCAATAATCGCGGGTGTAGTTGGCGCGTGTTTGGGTGGGTGCTGGATAACCGAAAGGCAGTGCAGCTAAAAGCCGGCGCTACTGCTGGCCACGCAACCGGCGGCAGAAGCTAATTGCGCGAATACCAGGCAAGTACGGCCAGTCCGGCGGCATCGTCGTCGGCTTCCACAACTTCGTCGATAACGTACTGCACTTCAGCTTCCGACCAGTCTTCATCCTCGGCGGCGGCCACCCAACTATCGATGGCGGCGTAGCGGTTGAGGCCGGCGGGCAGCGTCCAGGTAACTTTTTTGCGGATGTTCATGGTGGAAAGCGGCTGAAAGAGTGGCGGGCAAAGTTAGCGGTTGCCGGGGGCAGGGCGTACCACCGTTATCTCAACGGGCACTACGCCGGCCTCGATGATATCGAGCTGCACGGCGGCGCGGTGCGATACGTCGACAATGTAGCCCCGGGTGTGCGGCCCCCGGTCGGTGACGGTCACTTCGACCGAGCGGCCGTTGCGGGTATTGGTGACCCGGATGAGGGTGCCGAAGGGGAGGGTATTGTGCGCGGCCGTCATGTCGCTAGGGTGGTAGGTACTGCCGCTGGCCGTGGACCGGCCGTTGAATTTGCTGGCGTAATAGGAGCCCAGACCGGTTTGCACGCGCTCGTGCGGGGCGCGCGGCCCGGCATGGCTGCGCGGTGGGGGGGCCTCGCGGCTGCTGCGGCAGCCGGCCGTGCCCAGCAGCGCCGGCAGCAGCAGCAACGCCCAGTAGCAGCCGGGCAGGTACAGAATTTTGGCGCTGTGCATCAACTTCATCTGAAATTTAGGAAGGCTGGCAACCTTTCGGCCACAATTCTCACTCAACCCCATTTTTCCTTCTCAACCATGAAAAACCTCCTGAAAATGGCTGCGGCCTGCGCGCTTTCGCTCACCTTCGTAGCGGCTCATGCCCAGCAGGGCGACGGCAAGATGATGAAAAAAGACGAGAAGGCCGACGGCAAGATGATGAAAAAAGACGGCAAGATGATGTCGCACGACAAGATGGCCAAGAAGCCCGGCAAAATGATGAAGAAGGATGCCAAGATGGACGCTAAAATGGAGTCGAAAGACAAAATGTAGGCTCCCGCTTGGTTGAAAGAGCCGCCCGGCCGGGTGCTTCTGCGGAAGCTCCGGTGCCGGGCGGCTTTTTTGATGGCGTAAGGAATGCTTTGCAAACTAGTGGATTAGCGTGCTTTATGCCGGGCGGCGGGGGCTCTAGGCGGGGCGGGCTTGGCAGGAGCAGGAGCCGGCACGCGAAGGGCCTCCAGCTGGTCGAGCGTGCCCTGGAAGACGTTGAAATCGACCACGCCGCGAATGCCGGGCACGTAGGCCTCGTCGGAGTGCTGCCAGATTATCCACTTGCTGCGGGCCAGCTTGGGATGGGCTACCTCGTAGTGCGCCAGCCAGAGCGGGTAGTCGTCGAAATGTCCGGCCAGGTGGCGCTGGTAGAAGCTGTGGTTGGAGTAGAGAATGGGCCGCACGCCGTAGTGGGTCTCCACAAGCTTCAGCCAGACGGCTATTTCGCGGCGCATCATGGCCACGTCGTGGAAGCTGGGGGCTTCCACATCGAGCACGGGCGGCAGGTCGCCGGGGGCCAGCGGCACGGTGTCGATGAACAGGCGGGCCTGCTGGGCACCATCGCGGTTGGGCTGGAAGTAGTGGTAGGCCCCGCAGAGCACGCCGGCGGCCCGGGCGCTTTGCCAGTTGCGGGCGAAGCGCGGGTCGCGCAGGCTGCTACCCTCGCTGGCCTTGATGAAGGCAAAGCGCACCCGGTTGCGGGCCACCTCGGGCCAGTCGATGCGGCCCTGGTAGGCCGAAACGTCGATGCCGTGCACCGAGTAGCCGGCTAGCAGCGGGGTGCTTTCGCGGCCGGTGAGGCCGTTTTTGGTGAGGGTGGCCCAGGCCCGGCGGGCGTAGCGATTGAGCTGCACCTGGTGGCGCAGGTAGTAGCCGCCCAGTAGGGCCAGCGCCAGCAGCAGGCCGGCCAGCAGGCCCTGCCGCCAGCGCCGCCGGGGGGCAGGGCGGCGCGGGGCGCGGGAAGCGGAAGCGGCAACGGACGATGAAGGCATAGGCGGGCGACGGCCAAAAATAACGCCCGCCGTGCGCCCATCGTGTCCACGGCCCCCGGCTTTTCGCCAACTTTGCACTTTCAGCCCCTTATTTCGCCCATGTCTTTCCTCCGCGCCGCCGATGCCCGTGACGAATCCGGCCACCTCATCCGCGAGCTGCACGGCGTCACCCTGGCCCAGATTCTGGAGTATCTGGTGGCCGCCTACGGCTTCCCCGAGCTCGACGCCCGCCTGCGCCTGAACTGCTTCGCCGAGAACCCCAGCGTCAAGTCGAGCCTCACCTTTTTGCGGCGCACGCCCTGGGCCCGCGCCAAAGTCGAGGAACTCTACATTAAGGCCCGCAGCGCCGAGGTGCAGGGCCGCCCGCGCCCGTGATTTGCGTTGCTAGTTGCTGTGCAGGTCGGGGCTGTCGGGCGGCTTTTTGGCTGGCACAACCGCATTCAACCAGCAACTAGCAACCAGCAACAAGCAACCAGCAACTTCCTTTCCTAATGGCCGACGTTACCGAAAAATCTTCCACCTCGTCGCGGCTGCTGGGCCTGCTCTGGTTCGTGGCCTTCGAAATCGTGGCCTTCTTCGTGCTGCAATACCTCACCTCGGGCCTGGGCGAGCGCAGCCAAGACCAGCAGGAAAACACGATTGTGAGCAACTGGGTGAAGACCATGGCCTTCATCGTGGCGCATCTGGTGCTGGTGCTGGCGGCCATGCTGGTGCTCAGCAACCGGCTACCACGCCGCTACCGCCGGCAGCTCATGGGGTGGTTTTATCTGGCGCTGGGCATGACGTTCGTGCTGCTTGTGCCACTATTCGCGTAGGACCGAAAAACAAAACCACCGCTGCGGGCGGTGGCTCAAGAGTGAGAAATACTGGTCGGTCGGTCCCGACGTTATCAGCGGACTGCGGTGCCGGTCGGTCCCGGTGTTATGCGGTAGCAGTGGAAGGACAGTATTGCAGCCAGCTTATTCTTCGTGCTTGACGTCGATTTCGCGCTTCTGGTTGGGGCGCACGAACGGAATCCGGACGCGCAGCTCCTGCTCCTGGTGGATGGCGTCGATGCGGGTGGCATCGAGGTTGGGTGGCAGCTCCAGCGTCTGCACGAAGAGTGGGGCGGCCAGCGGGTCGTCGGGGCCGTGGCGGTACTCACCGAACACGGTGAGCTGGTTTTGCTTGAGCACAACGCGGAAGCTGTCGGCCGAGACGGTGGGCATGGCCACGCGCACAACCACCCCGTTGGGGTGCTGTTCGACGCGCAGCTGAGGCTGGGCCACGCCGCCGCCAATGGTGTTGAGCAGGTCGAGCTGCGGGGCGATGCTGTGGATAAATTTCGAGCTGATGAGTTTCATAGTAAGGAGCCGCAAATAGGGGCGGTTTCGGGTCGGTAATTACAAACCGTG
Source organism: Bacteroidota bacterium (assembly GCA_030853845.1). Lineage (GTDB taxonomy): Bacteria > Bacteroidota > Bacteroidia > Cytophagales > Hymenobacteraceae > Hymenobacter. Next base: position 7,680 of record JALYUI010000207.1, read on the forward strand.
TACCAATCTGAATACCACTCTATCTGCTCTGGAAATCAGTCGAATTGACCGCGTTGCTACGAGCGGATTCTCTGATTCCGGTCACTGTGGCGGCCAGCGGTTTTAGTTCCCGAAGAATACAGACGATGTGGCGCTACGGTCAAAACCGGCTGGTAAGGCCAAAGTGGATTTTCGACGTCTTCACATCGAAGCCCTGCCCGTTGGCCCGGCCCACCGAGTACACGAACTGAAACAGCCCCGCCGGCGTACGGAAGCTGAGGCCCGCGCCGAGGCCGGTGGGCTCGTTGGCGGTTTCGTTGGCCAAGTCGCGGCGCAGGTAGGCCTGGTCGGCAAAGAGGAAAGCGTAGGAATCGGGGCCGATGAACTGCCGGAACTCGGCCGTGGCCACGGCGTAGGTGCTGGTATAGAATTGGTTTTCGTTGAAGCCTCGCAACGAGTTCAGCCCGCCAAGCCGGTACAGGTCGTTGATGAAGAGCTGCGGGTTTTGCAGGCTTTCGCCACGCAGGCGCAGGAGCAGTACCCCGGCGCGCTGCACCGGAAAGTAGCGCTCGGCCCGCAGGCTGAGCGAATACTGCGTAGAGCGCAGCGCCAGGCCGGCGTAGAGCTCGGGCCTGAGCTCGGCATTGCGGGTGATGGTTTTGGTGCCCACCGCGCCCTGCCCCGTGAGCAGGTAGCCCCGGTGCGGGAAATACAAGTCGTCGAGGCTGTTCCAGGCGTAGGCCAGGCCGTAGGAATTGAACTGCGAGTCGATGTTGTCGGGCAGGGTAGTACGGGTTTTCAGCAGCGTATCGAGCAGGAAGGAGCTGCGCTGCTCGAAGAAGAAGCTCACGCGGCCGGCCCGGGCGGTGGGGTAGCTCACCTGCACCCGGGGCCGCAGGGTGAGGAAGGCATCGGTTTGCTTGTAGAGGTTGAAGCTGGCGGCCACCTCGAAGGGCGTGCCGAAGAAGTTGGGATGCACGTACTGGGCATCAAGCAGCTGCGAAATGGCGTCGGTTTTGCGCCATTGCAGGCCCACCTGCTTGCCGCCGCCCTTCAGGTTGCGCAGGTTGATGGTGACATCGCCCGTGAACTGCACGCCGGTCTGGCTGGCATTCGAGTTCGGCAGAATGCCTACAATGGCATCGAACTGATTGCTGGGCCGCTCATCGAGCAGCAGATACACCCGCGCCCGGCCCAGGGCGAAGCGCACCTCGGGCTCGGCCCGCAGCCGCACGTAGGGCAGCTGGCGTAGCAGCTGGGCGGCGGCGGCCACCCGCTGCTGGCTGTAGGGCTGCCCCGGGAAAAGCTGCAAATACTTGGTTAGGAAGCGCTTCTTCGTCTTAGTATTGCCTACAATCTGGAGCGAGTCGAACACCACGGCCCGGCCGCGCTTCAGCACCACGCGCCCGGCAATGTCGTGCCCGCTCAGCCGCACCGAATCGAGCCCGATGGTGGCAAATGGGAAGCCTTGATTCTCGGCCTCCGTCAGGATGCGCTCCTGCAGCCGCACCCAGTCGTCGGGCACGAAGGGCGTGCCCCGAAAAAACTTTTCGCGGTAGCCAGCGCGGGTCAGCAGGCCATCGCCGAGGTTGCCGTTGCGCAGGTAGGCCCAGCGGAACTGCTCGCCCACGTATAGCCGCACCCGCACGGTGTCGCGGGTCCAGCGCAGCTCGTCGGCCGAGGCCGTGAGCCAAGCATCGCCCTGCAAGGCCAGCACCAGCTCGCGCACGGCCCGCAGGGCGCTCAACGAGTCGGGCACGGTGGCGCGCAGCTTGTAGCGGCGCAGGCGGGCACGGTCAGTTGGGGCGGCATCGAGCACCAGCATGCGCGGGTGGGCCAAGGCGCGGGCGCTGGTAGCCCAGCTTGGGGCGACCGGGCCGGGCGGCAGCGGCGGCGAGGCCAGCCCGGGCTGGTTGGGCGCGTTGGGGTTGAGGCCAGACGTCTGGGCCTGGGTGGGCAGAGCGGCCAGATGGAAAAGTAGCAGGAACAGCCGCAGCCATCGTTGCCAGCGCCACGACAGCAGCATTTCCCATAAGCGCGGCAGAGTTCTGGTCATTGGAAGGCACAACGCACGGGCCGGTATTTAATTTCCCGAAGGTAAAAGCCGGCGGGTAGCAGCGGCCGGTTCTGGGCAGGGCAGGTTTATCAAAAGTTGAAATAGCTCCGCTTATCTGCTGGCGCATATTGTAGAAGACCGGCCGGGCAGGAACATTCATTCAGCGGCGCAGGGCTACGGAGAACTGTATATGGACCGCCGCATCATGTGCAGTCGCAATCTCGGCCTAATTGGTTGGGCGGAGCACGGGGATATCAGTATTTTGGCGTTATTGCATCTGTGATTCAACCCCTTTTACTTAACTCCTCTCAATAAATAGTACATGAAAAGATTTACTCCCTCTGCCCGAATGTGCTTCCTGTTTCTGGGCCTGCTATTGTGGCTGCTGGCCCGCCCGACGTACGCTCAGACCCTGGCCTGGCAGTCGGCCATCGCCGCCGCCGGCGATGTGCAGGTGCAGGCCAGTACGACCGATGGAGTCGGCAACGTGTACCTGGCCGGCGGCTTTGCTGGTACGGCCACTTTTGGCAGCGTTACCCTCACCACCACCAACCCGCAGGAAGCTTTCGTGGCCCGTTGGAATGCCACCAGCGGCTTCGTATGGGCCATCAAGGGTACCGGCAGCGCCACCACCGGGCGCAACCTGGCTACGGCCATCGCCTACTCTTCCAGTATCCTGTTCGTAGCCGGAAACTTCACGAGCTCAACGCTAACCTTGGGCAGCAGCACCACCACGCTCACCAACGCCCAGGCCGGCACCAGCGACATTTTCGTGGCGCGCCTGTCCACCAGTGGAGGTGTGAGCGGGGGCTATCCTAAACGCGCGGGTGGCACGGGCAACGACTATGCCACTGCCATCTGCACGTACCTGAACACCTACTTCTACGTGGGCGGCGTGAGCGGCGGCAATGCCACGTTCGATAACTACACGCTGGCTCCCGCCGGCGGGTTCATTGCTCGTTACTACGGCTACGTTAGTCCGTCGCCGCTCCCCATCAGCCCAGCTCCCGTGGTGTCGGCCGGGGCAGCCGTAAATGCCCTCTATTACGCCAGTAGCTCGGTGTATGCGGCGGGAACCTTCAACAGCGCGGCAGCTACAGTTGGGGGCAGCGTGCTGACCAGCGCCGGCGGCGACGATGTATTCGTGACGAAGCTGAATTACCTCAACCTGCTTACGATGAACTGGACGCGACAGGCGGGGGGCAGCGGCAACGATGTGGCCCGCAGCCTGCTCGTTAGCGGCAGCAACGTGTTTGTGGGCGGCAGCTACCAGAGTCCGGGCATCACCTTTGGCACCACATCCCTCACTAACCCGGGCGTTGCCAATCTGTTTGTAAGCAAACTGCTCGATGCAGGCACCAGCGCTACCTATGCGTGGGCCTTGCAGAATGGCGGTACCAGCACCGACGCCTCGAACAGCGCCAACGCGCTGGCCCAGTACGGCAGTAGTGTCTACGTAGCCGGTGCCTTTAGTGGCACGGCCACTTTCGGTAGCCAGTCATTGACCAGCGCGGGCGGCAGCGACGTGCTGCTGGCCAAAATTGCCGACACGGGCAGCAGCGCCAGCTTTGTGGCCGCGCAACAGGCTGGCGGCGCGGGAGCCGATTACGCCAGTGGCCTGGGCAGCCTCAATGCGCGAACCGTGTATGCTACCGGGCAGGTAACGGCCCCGGCCAGCTTTGGCAGTACCAGTCTCGGCGCAGGTGCCGGCGTGCGGCCAGGCTTCGTGGCCACGCTGGCCGACCAGGCCCCGTTCCTGTCGCTGGTAGCCCCCAATGCCGGGGCCGTGGGCACTACTGTAACGCTGTACGGCCAGGGCCTGAGCGGCACCACAGCTGTGACCTTCGCCGGGGCCAGCACCAACGTGGTGACCACGGGCTTCACCGTTAATGCCGCCGGCACGCAGATTAGCGGGGTAGTAGTACCGGCCGGGGCACAGTCGGGCCTGGTGAACGCCACCAATGCGCTGGGAACCAGCAACGGAGTGGTGAACTTCACGGTGCTGACTACGCCAAATCCGGCCCCAGCCTGGCAGCGCGTGATGGCTTTCGATAACAGTAGCCTTATCCGCTGGGCTATGCCCGCCGCAGGTGGCCTCGTGGTGGTAGCCGGCGAGTTTAGCGGCAGCATTACCCTGGGCAGTAATACGCTAACCAGTGCGGGCAGTCGCGACCTTTTCGTAGCCAAGTTCGACCCGGCTACGGGCAGCTACCTCTGGGCTGTGCGGGCCGGTGGTGCCGGGGATGAGGACATCTACGGTGGCCTCGCAGTGAATGGCAACAATATTTACCTGGCCGGCCAATTCTATGGGGCGAGCATTACGTTAGGAACCACTACGCTTTCTGGAATGGGGTATTCTGGCTATATAGCGAAATTGACCGATGCTGGTGGCAGCGCCAGCTTTACCTGGGCACAGTTGATTGACGACAACTCTACCGTATTCGTGGAAGCCCTCACAGTGAGCGGTAATAATGTGTACGTGGGAGGCGACTTTACTGGCACCGCACTAACCATTGGCAGCACCACGGCCCTGAACAGCAACGCGAGTTACGACGACGGCTACGTGGTTAAGCTCACTGACAACGGCGGCACGGCCTCGTTCATCTGGGCGAAAGGTATCGGCGAAGTCGATTACAGCACCATCAACGTGTATGGACTGAGCGTTAACGGACCTGTGGTGTACGTATCAGGCGGTTTTTCCGGCACGTTGAATTTCAACGGCTCGATACCGTCAATCACCAGCGTAGGTAGCACCCCTGGTTCTCCCGGCTCCCAAGACATGGCCGTCATTCGCCTGTTGGACAGCGGCTCCGGGGCTGGTATTACAGCAGCCGTGCCGGCCGGGGGTGCCGGTTACGAATTTGTAACGGGTATGAGTCGGCAAGGCAATGTCTTGTATGTGTCAGGCACCAACAGCAGTCCGACCTGGACGGGAGCCACAGTCACTGGGGCCGGCGGTGGCTTTGTAGCGAAGGTGACCGATACTAACGGGACGCTGAGCGTGGGCTGGGTGCAGTTGGTAAGCGGGCGCGTGTACCAGACGGCACCTAACGGCACCGGCCTGTATGCTGCTTCCTCGTTGGTAGGTACCGGCAACTTTAACGGCACGCCGCTGCAAAGCGCGGGCGGTTCGGATGGCTTGGTGCTGCGCCTGGCCGATGGTGGCAGCAGTGTGAGCGTGTCATGGGCACAAGCCGCCGGTGGCCTCGGTGCGGACTTCTTCCAGGCCCTGGCGCTGGCAGGTGGCCGCGTGGTTGTGGGTGGCAGCGTGACGCCGGCAGCCGCGTTTGGCAGCCTGGTTGTGACCGCCCCCGCAGGGCTGGCAGTGGGAGCCATCGGCATATTGGCCGACCCGGCTCTGCTGGCGGCCATGCCCTCGCAGCTGCGCGAGCCGCTCTCACTCTTTCCCAACCCGGCCCACGGACAAGCCACCGTGCGCGCCCTGATGGGGGCCGAAACCCTGCGTTTGTTCGACCTGCTGGGCCGCGAAGTACGGCACTACCCCGTGCCGGCCGGCACCACTGAAGCCGTGCTCGACATCCGCGGCCTGCCCGCCGGCCTGTACGTGCTGCGCAGCGCCCTGGGC
>JALYUI010000250.1 GCA_030853845.1 Bacteroidota bacterium
GCTATTATCAACATTGTTGTATCGAGCAGCGGTGCCGCTCCTACTCCCGTAAGTGCTCAATTCGTAAAGTCTAGCACCAGCACCTTGTGTGCCCCATTTTACGATTTAAAAACACCTGTGATAGCAGGTGCGACTTCTTATTCTGCGTCGGACAGTTACGGCGGCAATACACCCGGCACTATTGTCCAAAATGTTAACGGGACACAATCCGTATTGTTTGCATTGAACTTAGAAGGCCCATTATTCGGAGCGTCGGCCACCGTTAGTGCCACCGGGCCTTGTGGTACAGGATTCTATACTACACCACTCACCGACTTAGCTGGACCACCACAAAAGTGCGGATTAAAGCATTCGGCCTCCATTGATTTGTACCCGAACCCTGCTTCTGGCAAAGTAACCATTGTAACCAGTGGTCAGGAAGGAAAGGTCGTTTTTTATGATGCATTGGGTGTAGCCCGCAAGTCTGTTAAGTTGCAGGCAGGAATTTCCGAGTCGGAAATAAGTATACAGGATTTGTTAGCAGGTGTCTATTATGTTCGGGTAATTATCCCCGGTCTAGCGCCTTTCAACAAGCAGTTGATTGTCCAGCCGTAGTATTTACTAGCTGAATCCAGAGAAAAAGGGGAGGAGCTGACTCTATTTGATAGAATCAGCTCCTCCCCTTTTTCTCTGGATTCAGCCTAAACCTTGTCTAGTCTATAGCAACAAAGGATTCTTTAACAACTGCGTTTATTCCATTCCCCTGTGGTTGGGTCGTACTGACTTTAAGCGAAGTTTCTGTCAACTCAGCTATTTGAAATGTCTCGCTACTACCAGCTGCTGTTATCGTTAGCTCGGTATCATTGTTTGTGAGTGCCCACACCCCCACTTGTTTCTGCGGGTCAGCAGGGCTGCATCTGGTTAGCCCTTCATCGTAGATGAAAGTGTTAGGCAAGGAGAACTGCTCAAAGTCGTCTCTTGAACACGAGCCCAGTTGAGCATATATATCAACAAGTTGTTGCCCTGGTGCTTCAATTGTTGAACTGCGTAACTGCCACTTTTTGGCACTTAGCATCTGCACCCGAGTAGCAGCAGGAGCAGGGTCTTCATTCTTTTTTGAGCAGGCCACTACTGTTAGCAGAAATAGGACTGCGTATTTCGTTCGTTTCATTAAAAGGGCTTGTAAAGTAGAGAGTCAATCGGACTGCAAGATAGCATGACAGTCATCGGCCTGTCCTTTATTCGCCATTCGCGGAAGGCTACAACATCACCATTGCCGCCAAAAGCAGCCTGTTGCAGGACCTCAAGCTGAACCGCAACCGGCAGGTCCTGCTGCAATAAGGCGGCGCACGTTGGCCGGTTTGGGGCAGTTACTGACCGGGTTTTTTCCGCCATTGGCGGGGTAAACTACTCTGTTGAAGTAGAAAGCAGGTATTTCTACGTGCAATAGCAGTTTATTTGGTTTCTCTATGACCTTTTCTACTATGAACACAATTGACCTGCGCACCCTGCTCACGGCTCCAACCGTGAGTCGAGCTACCTTCTTTGCCTATTACCTGGGCACGGCCAACATCCTGGCCGAAACGCCCGACACGGACTTTCAGCTGCCGGCCGGACAGCCAGCCCCCGAAAAGGCCCCGGTTGCCACCGAGCCGGTCGTCACAGAATCAATCCGCTAACTCTTCGCCCTCACCGGGCCGGACTACGGCAGCTTCACGGCCCGGTAGGCCGCCGCCCGCCCAAATGCAGCCTTAATATCGTCGGGCAGCAGCAGGTGGCTGGGCCGCCGGGCGTGGAAGTGTAGAATAGTGCCGTCTTCGGCCAGCAGCACGGCGGCGGGCAGCATGGTGGGGTCGTAGGCCGCGCGCAGGGCCGCGCCGGCCGTGGGCGGCACCAGCACCTGCACGCCGGGCACCGGTGGGTCGGTAGCGATAAGGCGATGCCACACGGCCGCGTCCTCATCCAGCGCCAGCGCCACAAACCGAATGGGCTGCCCGGCAAACTGCGCCACTAGCCGTTTTAGGGGCACAATTTCGCGCTGGCCAGCCGGCAGGCGGGTGTCCCACAGCAGCAGGTACACGAGGTTGCCGGCGTAGCGGGCCAGTTGCACGGTGTCGCCTGCCAGCGAGCGCAGGCCAATTGGCAACGGCGGGGCGGGGCTGCCAATGGCCTGCGCCCGGTGCGCGGCCAGCTGCTCACGCAGGGGCTGCACCCAGGCGGCGGGAGCCGCGCCGTGGGCGGCAAAATCGGCCAGCAGCACTTCGGCGTGGGCCACGTGGCCGTTGCGGATGGTTTCGCGCACTACCAGGCCCTGCACTACGGCCCGGCTCTGGCCTTGCAGGCGCTGGCCGGCCAGCTGGTAGCAGGCCGGGTAGTAGCCCACATCGGTGGGCCGGGGGCCGGCTTTGCGCACCTGCTGGTGTACGTAGTTGAGGCCAAAATCCTGGTACTGCGGGCTCAGGCTGGTGGCGACACCACTGGCCGACAGCAGCTCGGGGTCATTCAGAAAGCCGTAGAAGTTGGGGCCTACGGGCATCACTTCGTTACCCATTGCCTCGGCTTTGAGTTCGGGGTAAGTGAGATGGTCGTTGGCATCGGTGTAGCGGATTTCAGCCTCAGCAAATTCCCGGAACACCGGGGTCACTTTATCCTGCCCCAGCCCGTGGAGCATGGCCAGCTGCTGCTTGTGCCGATACGTGAGAAAGGATAGGAACTCGTCCTCCTTGAGCCGGATGTTATTCGGCAGCAGCTGAAACTCGGGGTCTTCAATGAAACGCTGGCTGAACTCGGCCAGGTAGTTGTTGGCCGTGGCGGCGGCGGCGTGGCTCTTGCCATCGGCTGGCTGAAAGCGGAACGTGGGCACCTCCTTTTCCGGGTCCAGCTTCAGGCGCAGGGCATCGCCGGGCTCCAGAAAAACGGGCGTGTCAGCATTGCCGGCACTCAATTGCACCAGCAGCGGGCTGCTCAGGGGGATTCGCAGCTGGAAATCGCCGTGGCGGTCGGGCAGCACGCCAATGGTGTGCTCCCGCTCATCGAGCGGGGTAGTGCGCCAGCTCACAATAACCGAATCGGATTCGTGGCCGGCCAGATGCCCGTCGAGGGTGGCCTCCTGCTGAGCCAGCGAACGATGCGCGAACAGCAGGAACAGTAAGCAGATTTTTAACCGGAGATGAAACATGCGCGGCGGAAAGCAGAAAAATTGGCTGACGAGCCAGGGAATAATTGACACAGAATCCAGACGCCGCCAAAGTTAATACAACCCATATTTTTTAGAACATTTCGCTGCGTTTTTCCCAGTCTACTTCCGTTTTATTTTCTGCCAGCGTCTGATTATCTGGCGGCAGAGCTGGAACTCAGGCGTCTGGCCTCAGCGGCCCACACCGGCTCATCCCAACATTTATTACCAGCTTTGCCCCGCATTTATTCCCCCTCCCCGCCGTCCGGCTATGTCTCAGCACAAGGAAGTCAAACTCGTTACCACCCACCAGATGCTCGCCATGAAGGAGCGGGGGGAAAAAATCTCCATGCTCACGGCCTACGACTTCTCGATGGCCAAAATTCTCGACGGCGCGGGCATCGACGTTCTGCTCGTCGGCGACTCAGCCTCCAACGTGATGGCCGGCCACGAAACCACCCTGCCCATCACCCTCGACCAGATTATTTACCACGCCCAGGGCGTGGTGCGCGCCGTGAAGCGCGCCTTCGTGGTGGTCGATATGCCTTTCGGCTCGTACCAGGGCAACTCGTCGGTGGCCCTGCAGTCGGCCATTCGCATCATGAAGGAAAGCGGCGGCCACGGCGTGAAGCTCGAAGGCGGTGCCGAGGTGAAGGACAGCATCACGCGAATTCTCACGGCCGGCATTCCGGTGATGGGCCACTTGGGCCTCACGCCGCAGTCCATCTACAAGTTCGGCACCTACAGCGTGCGCGCCAAGGAAGATGCCGAGGCCCAGAAGCTGCTCGAAGATGCCCGGCTGCTCCAGGAAATCGGCTGCTTTGGGCTGGTGCTGGAGAAAATTCCGGCTTCCCTGGCCAAGCGCGTGGCCGAGGAGCTCACCATTCCCGTCATCGGCATCGGGGCCGGCCCCGACGTAGACGGGCAGGTGCTGGTGGTGCACGACATGCTGGGCATCACCAAGGATTTCGAGCCCCGCTTCCTGCGCCGCTACGCCGAGCTGCACGACATCATGACCGAAGCCGTGCAGCACTACGTGGCCGATGTGAAAAGCCGCGAGTTCCCCAGCAAGTCGGAGGGGTATTAAGACTGTATCGCGGCATTATTCTATCGCGACATTATATTAAATTTCGATGCATGTATATTGCGGTATCGGTCG
>JALYUI010000263.1 GCA_030853845.1 Bacteroidota bacterium
GCATAATTCCGCACTCACGAAGCTTACCAGAAGCGAAATGAAAGGGGCGCGGTGAAATAATGAGCAGCTGATTCTAAGCCCGCAGTAGTCGGCTACTTCCGTCGCGGGGCGTAGCGCCAGGTATACCGTTCTTGATAAGTCGTCGTTTGCCCCATTGCAGACAGTATGTTTGCGCGGTCACCTACCATCCCGGCAGCAATTATTAGCCGTTTCATCCTTCATTCTTTCCACAGTCATTTTTTCTATGAAAACACTCTTTCTTTGCCTGCTACTGGTCCTTGGCTCGGGTGCCGGGCGCGTGATGGGCCAAACGCCCTGGGTACAGGCCATGAGTGGCGGAACGCAGTCGAATGCGGCCTCTATTGCCACCGATGCCACGGGCAACACCTACGTCGGGGGTAGCTTTACCGGGACGCTCACCATTGCCGGCACGGTGCTGCAGGCAGCGACTACTACCGCTTTTGGGGCCTACATCGCCAAGTACAACCCGCAAGGGGCTTTGCTGTGGGTGCGGCAGCCAACAGTGCCCGGTGCTTCTTCCCGGTTGGGGGTCGAGAGTGTGGTGGTTGATGGCAGCGGCAACGTTCTGATGGGAGGCACTTTCTCCGGTGATGCCTGGACGCTGGGCAACGTAACGCTGCCCGCCCACCCGGCCGGTGCCCTTACCTCACAGGGCTTCGTTGCCAAGCTCGACCCGGCAGGCAGCATCAGTTGGGCCCGGGCGGCGGTTGATGCCAGCCGCCGGGGCACCATCGATGCCGTGGCCGTTGATGCCAGTGGCACTGTGTATGCGGCGGGCAGCTTCAACGGCAGCCTGGCCTCGGCGTTTATCCAGCAGTATTCGGCCGCCGGGGTGTTGCAAACCTCCCCTGCGAGCCCGATGCCCGGCGGCACGGGCAGCCTCACCATTACGGGCCTGGCAATATCGGCCAATGGGCAGCAGCTGGCCCTGGCCGGCTGGCTGCTCGGCGGCAGCGTGACGTTGCAGGCCGCTGCCGGCCCGGCCCCGGCCCTGGTGGTGAGCACGCCGGGCAGCAACAGCAGCGTTGGCTTTGTGGCCGGTTACCGTCCCAATGGGGAAGCACAGTGGGTGCAAACAGTGGCTTGTGGCCCCAACAACCGCGCGCGGCTAACGCGGGTAGTAGCCACCGGCTCCGATTTCCTAGCCTGCGGCGTCTACGGTAGCGCCGCTATTATCGGAACCTCACCTGTGCTCACGCTGCCGGGCTCCGCCACGTATTCCAGTGGCCTGCTAGCTCGATTTAGTAGCCTGGGCGCGGTGCAGTGGGCGCAAGGCATCCAGGGCAGCAGCTATACTGAAGCGTGGGATGTAGCCGCCGATGCCAACGGCAACGCCTACGTGGTAGGCGCCTTTTCGGGTCAGCTGGCCGCCACGGCTGGGGGGCTGAGCAGTGCCGGCGGCTTCGACCCGTTTCTCTTGGTATACGCGCCCCAGGGTGGACTGCTGAGCGCCCAGCGCGATGGCGGGACCAACCAGGAATTTTTTACGGGGGTGGCGCTCACGCCAGCCGGCCAGCCCCGCGTAGCCGGCTACTACACCTTCGGCACTGGCCAGATTGCCGGCGCGAGCCTGCCCTCAGTAAGCAGCAATACAGTTTTTGTGGCCGGGCTGGCCAACCTGGTACTGGCTACGGCCCTGACGAGACGCACGGCCGCATTTACCGTTTTTCCGGTGCCGGCTCGCAGTGGTGATGACCTGCAGCTGAACATTCCGGCCGTTCAAACGGCGCAGAGCAGCATTGTGCGGATACTTGACGTGCAGGGCCGGGAAGTACGCCGGCAGGTGCTGCCGGCTAAAACAGTTGCCGTTGCCGTATCTACCACCGGCCTGCAGCCGGGCCGCTACATTTTACAGGTACTGAGCGCCGATGGCATTGCGACGCGCGGTGTGGTGGTCGAGTAACCCGTCCTTTCCTACTGTTTGCTGAAGCGGCCCACGCCGGTAGTGCCACCCGTGCTCAGGCGCGTGGTGTATAGCCCATTGGCGAGCCCGCTGACATCCACGACCTGACCGGGCGCGATGGTCTGGCCCAGCACCGCCCGGCCCACCGCATCGTAAATATCCAGCCGCGCCACGCTGGCTCCCGCTGGCAGCTCCACGCGCAACTCGCGGGCCGTGGGGTTGGGGTAGAGTTGCATGGTCTGATGCTGGGCTAGGCGGGCTGCCGTGGCCGTGGCCGGCGCGTAGAGCCAAGAGTAGCCGGCCGGAAACTCGCGCTTCCAGAACCACTCGGCGTGCTGCCCGTCGGCGCGGGTGTTGAAGTTGAGGTTGGCGGCCGGCACGCCGCCACGTTGCAGCGAGTCGCGCAAGGCCTGCATCTGGGGTACCATGGTGCTGCTTTCGGTGGTGCCGCTCACGAAGTAGAAGCGGGTGTTGGGGTTGGCGGGGTGCTGGTGCACGTAGGCCGCCAGCGGCGCGTAGGCAAACCAATAGGCGGGCGAAAACGCGGCTACTTTGCCAAACACCGTGGGCTCGCGCAGGGCGGCGTAGGTGGCAATGAGCGCGCCCATGCTAGAGCCGCCGATGCCAGTGTTGGCGCGGTCGGGCAGGGTGCGGTAGTTGGCGTCGATGTAGGGCTTAAGGGTTTGCACCAGAAAATCGACGTAGAGGTCGCCCTGGCCGCCGCCGTACTGCGGGTTGTTCCAGGGCGAGTATTCGTCGAGGCGGTTGGGTCCGTTGTCCACGGCCACCACGATGCAGCCGGTGGGGTCTTGGCCGCTGGCGGCCAGCTGGTTCAGGGCCTCATCTACGCCCCACTCGCCGGCGAAGGAAGTAGCGGCGTCGAATACGTTCTGGCCATCCTGCATGTACAGCACGGGGTAGCGGCGGCCACTGGTGGCGTAGCCAGGCGGCAGGTACAGCCACACGCGCCGGGTGCTGTTCAGCTGCGGCATGGCGAAGGCGGTCGAAATGACGCTCACGTTGGCGGCGGCCGTAGAGGACGCTCCGCCGGCCAGGTCCTCCCAGTTCAGCACCTGGCAATTCACCGTGGCTGGGCCGCTGCCGAAGGTGTAGCTGCGGTTGGGCACCGAGCCGTTGGCAGCGTTGGTTTCGACGGCTGCCCACGCACCCCGGGTGAACTTATACTCCATCGTGCCCGTGGCGGCAGGCAGCGTAATCTCATAGCTGCCGTCTGCGTTGTGGGTGAGGGCATGGGCCGGGCTGCCGGGGTTCCAGTTGTTAAAAGTACCGGCGATATAGAGTGTGGCAGTAGCCGGGGTGTTGGCCGGCACGGCCGTAATTTTGAAGGTCACCTGGGCCTGGGCGGTGAGACCGATGAGCAGCAGCAGCAGCAGCGGGAAAAGCTTGCGCATAAGGTAAGGGGGGTGGGATAAGTGAGAGAGATAGAAAATTAGTCCCGAAGGTACGGCCTCTTTCAGCGCCTCACGGATTGCGGCGGCCGGGGCCGGCCCACCGGCCCGCAATGGCTGAAAGAAGGGCCGCGCGCCCTTCGTACTTTTGAGAAAACCACCGCCCGTATTATGGCTCAGCCCGCTCTTCAGCCCGAACCCGCCGCCTACGTTTCGCCCGAAGACTACCTGCGCCTGGAGCGCGAGTCAGAATTCAAGCACGAATATTACCAGGGCGAAGTGTGCGCCATGGCCGGCGCGGGCTATGTGCACAATCTGATTTGCGCAAACCTGACCATTGCGATTGGCATCCAGCTGCGCGGTAAAGGCTGCTCGGTAGTAGGCAGCGACCAGCGCCTGCAAATCATGAGCGGCAGCGCCTTCGTGTACCCCGACCTGACCGTAGTATGCGGCCCGCCGGCATTCAACGAAGAAAAAAAGCCCGATACGCTGCTCAACCCGACCCTGGTTGTAGAGGTGCTTTCGCCCACTACCAGCCAGTACGACCGCAGCGAGAAATTCATGCTCTATCGCCAGGTGCCCAGCCTGCGCCAGTACCTGACGCTGGATGCGCAGTCCATTCACGCCGAGCTGCACACGCTCGACGAGCTGGGCCGCTGGGTGCTCACCGAAACCCGCGACCTGACCGCCGTGCTCGACCTGGGCAGCATTGACTGCCAGGTGCCGCTGGCCGAGGTGTACAGGACCACAGATTTAACGGATTTCAACCGTTAAATCTGTGGTCAAAGCTTCACGCACACGTTCTGCGCTTCGGTGAAAAACCGGAGCGCTTCCAGCCCGCCCTCGCGGCCGACGCCGGAGTTTTTCATGCCGCCGAAGGGCGTGCGCAGGTCGCGGTGCAGCCAGGTGTTTACCCACACGATGCCGCTGTGCAACTGGTGCGCCAGGCGATGGGCGCGCTGCAAGTCGCGGGTCCAGATGGTGGCGGAGAGGCCGTATTCAGTGCTGTTGGCCATCATTAGCGCCTCGTCGTCGGTATCGAAGGGCGTGAGGGTGACGACCGGGCCGAAGATTTCCTCCTGGTTCACACGGCAGTCGAAGGGCAGGTTTTCGAACACCGTGGGCTCCAGGAAGTAGCCACCTGCGCAGCGGCCGGGCACGGTGGCGCGGTGGCCGCCGGCCAGCAGGGTGCCGCCCTCGGCGTGGGCCAGCTCGATGTAGGCCAATACTTTCTGCAAATGCGCTTCGCTCACCAGCGCGCCCTGTTTGGTGTCGGCTTCGAGCGGGTCGCCAATTTTCTGGTCCCGCAGCTGCTTCAGAAACTCGGCTTTGAAGGCTTCGTAGATGGGGCGCTCGATGAAGATGCGCGAACCGCACAGGCAAATCTGGCCTTGGTTGGCGAAGCTGCTGCGGATGCTGGTGGCCACGGCGGCGGCCAGGTCGCAGTCGGCGAACACGAGGTTGGGATTTTTGCCGCCCAGCTCCAGGCTCAACTTTTTGAACAGCGGCGCGGCGGTGGCGGCCAGGTGCCGCCCGGTGGCCGTGCCCCCCGTGAAGCTGATGGCCTTGATGCCCGGGTGCTCGACAATGGCCTGCCCGCAGCCCGGCCCGTTGCCGTGGATGATGTTGAGCACGCCCGCCGGCAGCCCAGCCTCTATGCACAGCTCACTCAGCAAAAAGGCCGTGGCCGGGGTAATTTCCGAGGGCTTGGCCACCACGCAGCAGCCCACGGCCAGAGCCGGCGCAATTTTCCAAGTGAAAAGGTAAAGCGGCAGATTCCAGGGCGAGATGCAGCCCACCACGCCCACGGGGTGGCGCACGGTATAGTTCACGGCCACGCCTTCCTGCACGTGGGCCTCGGTGGCGAAGTGGCCGGCAGCGGTGCCAAAAAAATGGAAATTGCTGGCCGCCCGCGGAATATCCAGCACGCGGGCCAAGGCCAAGGGCTTGCCGTTGTCCTGGCTTTCGGCGCGGGCCAGGCGCTCGGTGTCGCGGTCAATCAGCTCGGCGATGCGCACCAGCAGGCGGCCGCGCTCCTCGGCGGGTAGGGTGCGCCAGGCGGGCAGGGCCGCTTCGGCGGCGGCCACGGCGGCGGCCACGTCTTCGGGACCGGAGTCGGGAATCTGGCCGTAGACCTGGCCGGTGGCGGGCTCTACATTGGCGAGGTAGCGGCCGGCAGCCGGCGGCACAAGCCGGCCGTTGAGATAATTCTGAATCCGAAGCATGGGAATGAGCGCGAGAGGGGGAAGTTTCAAAATTAGCGCCCGGTCCACAAAGGGGGCTGGCGGCGGAAAGCAGTGGTAGCGTCCAAAGTGCCTGGCAGCGTCCGCCTCCGCCCAGGGCTGCTTATGTTTACGTTTTCATTGCCCGCCCTATGGATTTAAAAGAACTGGAAAACGGCGTCAACCCCGACGTCCATTGGTATTACCAGAGCAAGAAGCTGCCGCTGTTTCAGTTTGCCAAGCGGCTGCTGGGCGGCGGCCCGCCCCTCACCATCGTGGATGTGGGGGCCGGGTCGGGTTTTTTTGCGCTGGAGCTGGAAAAGCACTACGGGCCGGCGGTGGCCAAAGTGTACCTGGTCGACATTGGCTATACCGAAGCCGAGATGGCTGCTACCCGGGGCCAGAAAATCGAAAAGGTGCTCGCCATTCCACCGGTTATCGAAAACGGTCTGGTGCTACTGATGGACGTGCTGGAGCACCTGCCCGACGACCTGGCTATGCTGCAATCCATCAAGCAGGCCTGCACCGGCAACAACAACCACTTCTTCATCACGGTGCCGGCTTTCCGCTCGCTCTGGAGCGGGCACGACGTATTTCTGGGCCACTACCGCCGCTACCGCATCCCGATGCTGCGCGGCGTGCTCGAAAAAGCGGGCTTCCGGCGCATCAAAAACTACTATCTGTACGGCAGCCTGTTTCCGCTCATCTGGGCCGTGCGCCAGCTCTCGAACCTGCGCAAAAAAGACGCGGCCTCCAATATGGAACCCGCCCACCCGGTGGCCAACCGCGTGCTGTTGGGCCTGACGAGTGCCGAGATGAAGCTCACCAGCGCCAACAGGTTTTTTGGGGTGACGTGCGTGGGCGAAGGCCAGATATAAACCGGCCGGCAGCTGGGCGCGGCCCGGCCCTCTGCGGTTTTGGTCATTACTTTACACTGTCAAACCCGTCCGGTCAAGCCACGGCCGCCTAGTCCTTCGTTTTTCTTGCTCGTCCTTTCCCTCGTCATTCCGGCCTACAATGAGGCGGCCCGCCTGGGCAACACCCTGAAGCAGGTGTTTGCCTACCTGCAACTACAGCCCTACGCCAGCGAGGTTATCGTGGTGAGCGATGGGTCGACGGATGAAACCGTGCACGTAGTGGAGTCCATCTTTGCCGTCAACCTGAGCCGGGTGAAGGGCCGGCTGGTGAGCTACCCGGCCAACCGGGGCAAGGGCTACGCCGTGCGGCAGGGCCTGCTGGCCGCCACCGGCACGGTGGCGCTGTTTTCGGATGCCGACCTCTCTACCCCTATTACGGACCTCCCCCTGCTGCTGGAGCCCATCCTGGCTGGGAAGTATGATGTCGTATTTGGCTCGCGCGCCCTCGACCGCAGCCTCATCGGCACGCACCAGCCCTGGCTGCGCGAGCAGAGCGGCCGGTTTTTCAACCGGATTATGCGCCTTGCTACCGGCCTGCCCTATACTGATACGCAGTGTGGCTTTAAGGCTTTTCGCATGGCCGTGTGCCGGCCTTTCGTGGAAGGCACGCAGCTCGACCGGTTTGGTTTCGACGTAGAGCTGCTGTACCTGGCCCACCACGCCGGCCTGCGCCTATGTGAGCAGCCCGTGCACTGGAACGATGTAGCCGGCAGTAAAGTGGGCCTGCTGAGCGGGCTCGACGGATTTCGGGAACTGCGGCAGCTACGGCGGGCAGCGCGCCGGGGCCTCTACGACACGGCGCTACGCCAAACGCGCGAGGTACTGTCCGATACTGCGGCAGGTAATCGCGTGGGCCAAATGTAGCATCATTGGCACTTGTGTTATTCACCTTCATGTCATAATTTGTCCTTTCTTTCACTAGCCCCGATGCCAAATTTGTCGCGTTCCGCCCCGATGCAGCGCTGGGCCGTACCCGCTTTTTTCGCAACTCTGTTTTTACTGGGCCTGCTGGTTGTGGGTAGCTATGGTTTATCGATTGACGAGAATCAGCAGCGCGATACCGGCATGATTAGCCTCAAGCACGTCGCGCAACTAGTGGCCCCGACGTGGGTAGTCCACGACCCCGATTTCGACCGCTATAATACACCACTCGACCAGTATAGCGACCGCGACTACGGCGTAGCCTTCGAGGTGCCAGTGTGCCTGGGCGAGCGCCTGTTGCGCATCGAGGACTGGGGCAACAAATTCCGCTTTCGGCACCTGTGCACCTTTCTGGTGTGCTTTGGGGGATTGATTGCGATGTTTCAGCTCGCGCGCCGACGTTTCGGCGACTGGCGGCTGGGGCTGCTGGGCGCTACCTGGCTGCTGCTTTCGCCCCGCCTGCTGGCCGACTCTTTTTACAATTGCAAGGATGCCGTGTTCATGGCTGTGTTCCTGATTGCGACCAACACGGCCGTGCGGCTGTTGCGGCGGCCCACCCCCGGCCGGCTGCTGTGGCACGCGCTGGCCTGCGCCATCACCATCGATGTGCGCATTATGGGCATTTTGCTGCCCCTGACCACGGTGGGGCTGCTGCTGTGGCGGGCGGTGCGGGGCGAGATAAGCTGGAGCCGGTGGGCTGGTACCTCGGTCGCCTATCTGACGCTGCTGGCGGTGCTGGTGGTGGCGTTCTGGCCCTTTCTATGGCCGGCTCCGCTCACCAACTTTCTCGAGGCATTCGAGAACATGAAAACCTTTCGCTGGAATAGCGTAGTGCTGTACCGCGGCGAGTTCGTGGCTGCTAATAGCTTGCCCTGGCACTATGCCCCGGTGTGGATTGGCATTACCACGCCACTGCTTTACCTGGGGGCCGGGCTGCTGGGCATCGGGCTGGTGCTGCTACAGCTGGTGCGGCAGCACTGGCGGCTGTGGCGCGACGAGAACGGCCTGCAGGACCTGCTGTTCCTGGCGTTGTTTATGGGGCCGCTCGCGGCCGTCATCCTGCTACACTCGGTGCTCTACGATGGCTGGCGGCAACTGTATTTCGTGTATCCGGCGCTGCTGCTGCTGGGGCTGCGCGGCTGGGTGGCCGCTGCCCGATGGCGACCCCGGTGGGCGGGCTGGCCCCGCGCCCTGTACGTGGCTACCGGCCTGGCCCTGCTGCTAACGGCCGGCCAGATAGTGGCCGCCCACCCGCTGCAAAACGTTTATTTCAACGTTCTGGCCGGCTCCGACGTGGAGCACCGCTTCGAGATGGACTACTGGGGCGTGGGCTACCGTCAGGACCTGGAGTACATTGTACGCCACGATGCGCGGCCCCGCATCAAAATAAATGAAACCGCACCGGAACCCGCCAAATTTAATGCCCTGATGCTGCCACCCGCCCAGCGCGACCGCCTGCTTTTCGTCGACAATACCGATAGCGCCGATTACGTGGTAACGAACTACCGCTGGCACCCGGAAGATTACGAATTCCCCTTCGAAGTACACCACACGGTGGTTGGGGGGGTGCGGGTGCACTCGGTATTTCGGCAGCGGGCGGGCTGGTAGCCGCTTTCTCACTTTATCCCGATGGCAATGCCAGGACCGGAATTACAGATTGCATGGCTGCTTGGCGGCGTACTGCTGCTGGCAGCGAGCGTGGGGGCCTGGTACCGGCAGCGCCTGAACTGGGCCGTGGGACTGCTGCTGGCGGCCGCGCTGCTGCTGCGCCTGCTAATGGCCAGCCTCGACCCTTTTCTGCACGACTGGGATGAGCGGTTTCATGCCGTGGTGGCCCGCAACCTGATGGTGTACCCGCTGGCTCCGATGCTACACCCCGACCTGCTGCCTTACGACTACAAAGCCTGGTGCTGCAACCACATCTGGCTGCACAAGCAGCCCCTGTTCATGTGGCAGATGGCCCTGAGCATGAAGCTGCTGGGCGTGAGTGAAGTGGCCATGCGCCTGCCCAGCGCGCTGCTGGGCAGCCTGGTGCTGTACCCGGTGTACCGCCTGGGCTGCCTGCTGCTCGATGCCGATACCGGCTACGCGGCGGCCCTGCTGGCGGCCCTGGCGTTTTACCAGCTGGAACAAACCAGCGGCGTCATTGGCATGGACCACAACGACGTGGCGTTTGCCGCCTACGTCACGGCCAGCATCTGGGCGTATTATGAGTATCGTGCCAGTGCCAGGCCGGGGCGCTGGCTGGTGCTGGTGGGTGGGCTGGCCGGGGCGGCGGTGCTGTGCAAGTGGCTGGTGGGGCTGGTGGTGTACGCGGGCTGGGGCGTGGCCATTGGGCAGGCCGCGCCGCGCCGCTGGGCTGAGTACGGCCGACTAGCGGCCTCACTGGCGGTGGCGGTGGCCGTGGCATTGCCCTGGCAGCTGTATGCGGCCTGGCGCTTCCCCCTGGAAAGCGCCTACGAGCGGGCCTACAACACCCGCCACTTTCTGGAGCCGCTCGAAGGCCACGACTACCCCTGGTACTACCACTTTGGCATGTTGCCCACCCACTACGGTGCCCTACTGGCCCTGATGGCCCTGGGCCTGGGCTTGCTGGCGCGGCGCGGGCAGCTGAGCCGCCTGCTGCCCGTGCTGGCCATCATAGCCCTGGTTTATGCCTTCTTCACGGTGGCCGCCACCCGCATGTACTCCTACACCTACGTGGTGAGCGCGCTGCTGCTGCTGCTGGCCGCCGTGCCCCTGGCCGATGCCCTGCGC
>JALYUI010000271.1 GCA_030853845.1 Bacteroidota bacterium
CGTCGGCGGCGGTGGCCACGGCCACCAGGTAGCGGCCGGGGGGCAGGCCGGCCAGGTCGAGCACGCGCAGCTGCGTGGCGGGCGCGGCCAGCTGCACGGTGGCCTGCTGGCGGGCCGGGTTGGGAAACACGTCGAAGCCCAGCTCGGTGGCCAGGCGGGTAGTGGTGGGCAGGTAGGCGCGGTTTTCGAGCACGAGGATGCGGTCGTCGGTGGCGGCAGGGTTGCCGCGGCCGTCGCGGTTGCTGGTGCCCACGTACACCCGCCCGCCCGGCGACACGCAGATGGCCCGCAGCCGCCCAAAACCCGTCAGGAAATCGGTGCGGGTGGGAATAACGAGGCCGGTGGCATCGAGCGTGAGCTGGGTGAGCTTGTGGTCTTTGAGCACGGCCAGCAGCAGGCTGCCCTGCCAGCCCGGAATGGCGGGGTGGTTGTAGTAGGTGAGGCCGGCCGGGGCAATGGTGGGCGTCCAGGTGGTGAGGGGCTCGCGCACGTTGTTGGCGGCGCAAAAGGTAGCCTCGGCGGGCAGGTCGCAGTAGCCCTCCACGTTGGGCCAGCCGTAGTTGCGGCCGGCTTCGATTTTGTTGATTTCGTCGTCGTTGTTGGGGCCGTGCTCCGAGCTGTAGATGCGGCCATTGGGCAGCTGCACCAGCCCCTGGGGGTTGCGGTGGCCGAAGGTATACACCGGGCTGCCGGGCGTGGGGTTGTCGGCCGGGATGGTGCCGTCGAGGTTGAGGCGCAGAATTTTACCGTTGAGCGAGTTCAGGTTCTGGGCCTGGGGCTGCAGCTGGGCATCGCCGGTGCTCATAAGCAGGGTGCGGTTGGTGGGAGTAATGCCCGGCAGCAGCAGCAAGCGCGAGCCGCTGTGCGTGGTGGTGGCCGAAATGTTGTCGAGCAGCACCAGTGGGGTGCCCACCAGGCCGCCGGGGCTTTGGTAGGTGTAGCGCACCAGCTTCTCTTTCAGCGCGCCCTGGTCGGTGTAGTTATACACCACGAACACCCAGTAAGTGGCAAAAGGCGGCACGCTCATAGGGTATGGCTCCATCACCACCATGCCCAGGAGGCCGCTTTCGTTGTTTTCGGTCACGTCCGGGATGGTGATGACTGGCAGCACCTGCCCGGTAGTGGGGTTCACGCGGCTGAGTCGGCCGCCGCGCTCGGTCATCCACAGGAAATTGTCCGGTCCCCAAGCCAGCTCCCAGATGGTGTTGAGGTTGCCGGCCAGGGCCGAGGTCGTGACCGTAGTGCTGCCCACGGCGAAGGTGGTGAGGGCCGGAGCCTGGGCGGCGGCTCGTTCGGGCAGCGTACCCAGCAGCAACAGGGTGGCCAGCAGGCGTAAGGTTTTCATCATGAGCAGGGTTGGGGTGAAACAGCCAGACGGGTTCTCCTTAACGCAGCCAGCCGGCCGATGGATGTGCGACCGGCAGCCGTAGCTTGCCGTTGCATTCAGTGCCCGCTATTATGTCCGAATTTTTCGCCGCCGCCCACCCTGCCGGCTACACCCTCAGCACCGACCCCGCCCGGCTCGACATCCCGGTCATTCACCGCTGGCTGAGCGAAGACTCGTACTGGGCCAAAAATATTCCGCGCGCCACCGTCGAGCGGGCCATTGCCCACTCCCTCAACTTCGGCGTTTATGCCCCCGATGGCCAGCTGGCCGGCTTCTGCCGCGTCGTCACCGACCGGGCCACTTTCGCCTGGCTCTGCGATGTGTTCGTGCTGCCCGCCCACCGGGGCCACGGCCTCTCGAAGTGGCTGGTGCAACAGATGCAGCGCCACCCCGACCTGCAAAACCTGCGCCGCCACCTGCTGGGCACCTGGGATGCGCACACCCTCTACCATCGCTTCGGCTACGAACCCCTCGACCGCCCCGACCGCTGGCTGGAAATCAAGCAGGCCAACCCGTACCCGGCGGATTAGCTCTTCTATGAGCAAGATACTTTTTTCAGCTCGAAATCATGCAGGTAATCCCCCGACTAGTTCCGGCGACCAGTGTACGGATGCGGTTGCTTATCGGCTTGTGGCTGCTGAGTTTGGTATTGGTCATTATCACGCTAACCACGCCGTTGGAATTTAGCCCCCTGCCCCTCGGCAATATTCCCCGATGGCTGGTGTGGGGCTTGGCTTTTCCAGTGGGCCGCTGGGTAGCCCGGCGCGGCAACTGGTTCCGGTGGGTGGGGTACGCCATCCCGGGCCTGCTCTGGGGCAGTGTCATTGGCGTAGAACTGCTGGTAGCTTGGGATGTGTACCAACGTCCAGCGTCGGAATACCATACTCATACTTGGCGGAAGGCTGTCAGGCCTCTGGAAATGGTCTTCTTTAATCGGTTGCACTGGCTGCCCCCAGATGTCTTGTTTCGGCGAAGCAATAAGGTTGTAGCTCACCAGTTGCTCCTTGACCCACGGTATGGTGCAAGGTTCCGCTACGCAATTCTGTCGCCCGTACTTCCAGGGTTACAGTGGGCCAAACAAATACCTATTCCCGAAGACGCCGAAAAGCTGCTGGATGTCTCCTGGCAATTGGTGGATACGGTCAGCGTGGGTATGAGCCAGGATACGGGCTTGCAAAGAAGGGTAAGGCCCTGGGTTGTAGGCCAGCGCTACAACCAGCAAGCCCGCATAAACGATGCCTGGCGTGAGCGGCGCGGCCTGCCGCGCTCCAATACGCCCGAACTGCCCGTACCGGCTACCCAGTACGGTGCCAATACCCTGAGCTGCATGGTAACGGCAACAGGCTCGGCCACTGAAAACAGTTTCTGGGCGTCGCCCCGGGTGCGACAGGGCCATGACAGCTATGCGGTATACCGCGATTTGGCTTCCACCGAATACGGCCCCGTGCAGCAACTGACCATCGACACCAATCTACTGTTCAATGGCATCGAATACCCACTTAACATTAAGCTGGTTAGTCTACGCGGCTGTGGAACATATTCACTGGTAGAAAAAAGCAGCGAAGGAACCCCGTTGAACCAATTGGTTTTTGTAGATGCGATTAATGGACGGGAATACTTTCCTCATCCTTCCTTCCCGGCTACGGTCACTATCACACAGCTGGATACGCTACGTGGCATTGTATCCGGCAGGTTCTCCGGCATGCTACGCAATGGTACTGAAGGCGACTATAGCGTAATTATTGAAAACGGATGCTTTGACTTTCTCTATCAATGTCGTCAGTCGCGGGAATAGTGCTTTCGGCGTGCCTTTGGTGCCTACTTCGCCGGGCTCGTCCACTTGCTGCCCACCACTCGAAACCGCCACGGCAGCCCGGCCGCTTCAGCCCCCGCGTAGGCCAGTCCCACCCGGGCGCTGGCCACAATATCGGCAGTTGCCACCGGCTCGCCGTGGTCTTCAAACCAGATTTCCGGACCCGTCACCAGCTGCCCGGTTAGGGCCGGCGTGATGCCCAGCGCCTGCGACAGCACGCCCGGCCCGCCCGTGAGGGCGCGGGCCACCTTCGCCAGCCCGCGCCGGCGCAGCATTTCGGCAATACCAATAACTGGCTCGATGGCCCGGATTAGCACCGCGTCGGGGTGGGCGGCATCGTGGGTGGCGATGTTGAACAGAGCGTGGCGGTTGTACACGGTGTAGATGTAGGCGTGGCCGCCGGGCACGTGTAGCCCCCGCGCCTGGTGGCGCTTGCGCTGCAAGTGCAGCGTGAGCGAATGGTCGCCCTCGTGCCGGTAGGCCTCGGTTTCGACCACGCGGCCGGTGGTGAGTACGCCGCCGATGCGGGTGCAGAGGTGCTTGCCCAGCAGCTCGCGGGCAATCCGGAGCGGGTCGGGGCGCTGGAAAAAGGTGGCGGGCAGCTGGCTCATGGCGGCTTATACGGCCGGCGGCCCTAGCGCAGCCGGTAGGTAATGCCCACGGTGAGCAGGGGCCGGCCCAGGGTCCAGGGCACGGTGGCGGGCGCGTTGTTCACCCGCACCGTGGCCCCGGCGGCTGGCAGAGACACGTCGGTTTCGCTGCGAAAGAGGAAAAAACCGCTTTCCTCGGCCAGGTGAAGCTCGCTGCGCCGGTGCCAGGGCAGCAGCAGCCCAAGGTCGGCCACTATTTCGAGGTGATGGGTGGCTTCCACGCCCAGGCCCAGCCGGGGCTGCCAGCCATCGGTGAATTCCTGCACGGCCACACGGAGGCGGTCGGCGCTAAGCTTGGTGCCATCCACTTGCAGCCCCTGGTCGGGGTTGTCGAACGTGCCAAAATCATAGCCCAGCCGCTGGCGAAAATAACTTCCCCCGACGCGGCCCCGAATGGCCCGGTGGCCCGGGTTGAAGTTGTGCTCATACGTCGCGCCAAACTCTACCCCATTGCCCTGAAAACTGCCCCGTACGCGCCGGACAGCGTAATATACCTGTAGGTTTTTGGTGAGGTCGAAGGCCAGCCCGCTGCCGGTGTACAAGGCCCACGCCGCCGCGGGGGTATGCTGCGGGGCCTGCGCCCGAAACGCCGAGCCCACCGGCGCAAAATCCAGCTGCATGTCGGCCGCGGAAGCCTGCATGGGCAGCAGGCCTCCCATCAGGTTGTAGTGCAGGCGGCCCAGCACGGCCATGAGCTTACCTAACGAGGACGTGCCCGGCGCCGGAGCAGCCGGAGCTGCACCCGCCGCTAGAGGGGCAAACAACTGCTCGGCCTGCTGCTGCCGGTTCTGGTCGCGCAGGGCCTGGCGCAGCTGCTCGGGCGGCAGCAGGGTGGTGTAATTTTGCCAGAAAGCCGAGTCGTAGGGCATCGCATTGTCCCGAAACACGTCTTTAAACTGGGCCTGCTCGGCGTAGCGCGGCGCGGCGGCTTGGGCCGTGTCGATGGCCGTGGTGAGAAACTCGCTCAGGTGGCGGATGCGGGACTTGCTCAGGGAGGCTTTGCCGCGCGTATTGTACCATACGTTTTTCAGGTACCAGCGCCCGGCCACCTGCTGGTAATCGACGCGGTAGGCGCGTTCCTCGGCGTCAAAATTCGACAACAGCAGCACCTCGTGCCGGATGCCGGCCGGCGTGCGATGCCATTCGGCGGCCAGAAAGGCGTAGCTCTGCTGGTCGATGTACATCCGGCCCTCGAAATCGGCCCGGGTGTTGCCCGCCTTCGGGGCAAAGGTGATGACGTATACCGGCCGGTCGTTGTAGGTCGTGAGCTCGGCCAGCCGATAGTCGTAGTTTTTAAAGTCGGCCTCGTTGATGAAGGCCAGCCGGTTGTGCACAAAATCGAACCGCTGCGGAATAAACGGCCCGGCGTACCAGCCCTCCTTTAGCAGTCCTTTGGTCTGTAAATCAACCAGCCGCGACTGCTCAATCACGATTTCGCCGTCGTCCTTGGGCTTGGTGTAGGAGGTCTTGAACACCGTGAGCACCGCCTCGCCCAGGTAGCGGTACCGCTCGGTTTCCAGCTCATTATCCGACTCGCGGTAGAAGCCCGTGAGCCGCGTGGGCCGCACCGGGTAATTGCGCGGAATGCGCGCCACCGCCTCCCGCACCAGGCCCAGCACCGACCCCGATACCTGCACTTCGCCCAAGGTAGCCGGGCTGATTTTTAATTGAATAAGCAGCTCCGGGCCGGGCAGTGGCAGCGTCTGCTCGTAGCTGCGGTAGCCCAGCAGCGCCACCGTGAGGCGTTCCTGCGCGTAGGCCGGCGGAATGTTCAGGGCAAAGCGCCCGTCATCGTTCGTGCTGGTGCCAATGCGGTTGCCGGCCACGCCCACCTGCGCGTTCGGGATGGGCTGGTGGGTTTCGGCATCGAGCACCCGGCCGCGCAGCACCGTTTGCGCCCGCAGCGCCAGCGGGGCCAGCAGCAGCCAGCCGAGTAGCAGCCGGTGTAGCAGTTTCTCCATCATTGCGGCTAAATAATCGTTCCGTGCCCTCGCTGCCAGCAACGAGGGCATGAGGCAAATTAGTATTGGGCGCTTAGCATATTGGGGCAGTCAGGGTTTTTGCCCGCCACCAAAAATCCCCGCAAAAGCCTGGCGACTTCTGCGGGGACATTCCATTCAGCTTATCCTTCGAAGGGAAAAGCTGGGGTGTTAAAACACTTTTTCTGCCACCAGGTACTCGGCAATCTGCACGGCGTTGGTGGCGGCACCCTTGCGCAGGTTATCGGCCACTACCCACATGTTTAGGGTTTTGGGCTGGGTTTCGTCGCGGCGCAGGCGGCCCACCAGCACGGCATCGCGGCCGTGGCTGTCCTTGGGCATGGGGTAAGAGTTGGTCGACGGGTCATCGACCAGTTCGACGCCGGCCGTGCGGGCCAGGATGTCGCGCACCTCGGCCAAATCGAATTCCTCGGCAAACTCCACGTTGATGGACTCGGAATGGCCGCCCATCACCGGGATGCGCACGCAGGTAGCCGTTACGCGGATGCTGTCGTCGCCCATGATTTTCCGGGTTTCGTTCACCATTTTCAGCTCCTCTTTGGTGTAGCCGTTGGGCTCGAACACGTCAATGTGGGGCAGCACGTTCAGGTCGATGGGGTGGGGGTAGGCGGGGTTGCTGGCCTTCTGGCCGGCGCGTTCCTCCAGCAGCTGGTCGACGGCTTTTTTACCGGTGCCGGTCACGCTCTGGTAGGTGCTCACCACGATGCGGCGCACGCGGTATTTCCTGTGCAAGTCATTCAGTGCCACCACCATTTGGATAGTGGAGCAGTTAGGGTTGGCGATGATTTTATCGTCGGCCGTGAGGGTGTTGGCGTTCAGCTCGGGCACTACCAGCTTCTTGGTGGGGTCCATGCGCCAGGCCGAAGAGTTGTCGATAACCGTGGTGCCCACCGCTGCGAAGCGCGGGGCATGCTCCTTGCTGACCGAGCCGCCGGCCGAGAAAATGGCGATGTCGGGCCGGGCCGCGATGGCGTCGTCCATGCTCACCACCGGGTACTTTTTACCCTGAAATTCAATAAACTGGCCCACCGACCGGGCCGAGGCCACGGGCAGCAGCTCGGTGAGGGGAAACTGCCGCTCGGCCAATACTTTCAACATCTCGGTGCCCACCAGGCCGGTGGCACCCACTACCGCAACTTTCATCGAATCAACCCTGAAAATGAGAATCCCGCCCACCGGGCGGCCAGGTGCAAATGTCGCCAGAAATGGGTTACTTTAGTCGCTGAACCTGCTTCGTATTTTCGCTTGAAAATCAACAGAACGTCATGCTGAGCTTGCCGAAGCATCTCTACCGCGCAAGTAATCCTTACAGTTGGGTTTACTATCGTGGTAAAGATGCTTCGCTGCGCTCTGCATGACGTTTCAGATACCAATCCTCCCTCACCTCCTCTGCAAAACTCTCCGTGCTGAAACACCTGTACCTGCTGCTCCTGCTGCTCCTGCCCGGCCTGGCTTCCGCCCAGGTAGTCGATGCCTTCACCGACGGCAACTTTACCGCTAACCCCACCTGGACCGGCGACGCGGCCAGCTTCCAGGTGGTGGCGCAGCAGCTGCAAAGCAACGGGGCCGCCGTCACGCCCACCAGCATTGCCCTCAGCACGCCCTGCCAGGCCAACACCGGCACGGTGTGGGAGTTCTGGGCCAACCTGAAGCTGGCCACCAGCTCGGGCAACCTCGCCGACGTGTGGCTGATGGCCACCCAGCCCAACCTGCGCAACACTAGCAACACCGGCTATTTCGTGCGCCTGGGCGGCACCGACGACGAAGTGAGCCTCTTCCGGAAAGACTCCACCAAAACGGCCGTGCTCGTTATCGACGGCCTGAACGGCACCCTGGCCAGCACCACCAACAACCTGGTGCGCGTGCGGGTGACGCGCACCACCGCCAACCGCTGGACCCTGGAGCGCGACCTGACCGGCGGCCGCACCTTCGTGGCCGAAGCCGCCCAGCCCATCGATGCCACCTACCAGCGCAGCGTGGCCTTCGGCGTATCGCTGCTCTACTCCTCGGCCAACTTCAACAAGTTTGCCTTCGACGACTTTGCTGTGACCGATGCCACCGCGCCGCTGCTCGTGCGCGCCGTGCCCGTCGATGCCCGGCAGGTCGACCTGCTGTTCAACGAGCCCATTTCGGCGGCCAGCGCCAATGTGGCGGCCAACTACCGCCTGCAAAGCGGGGCCGTGCCCATCGCGGCCCAGCTATCGGCCAGCAACCCGGCTGGGGTGCGCCTCACCTTCGGGGCCGATTTTGCCCCGCAGAGCGTGGTGGAGGCCCGCAGCATTGCCGACCTCTACGGCAACGTGGCGGCTGGCCCCCTCACGGCCGCCTTCACGGCGCTGCCCTCGGCCCCGGCGGTTGGCGAGCTGATTATCAGCGAGATATTTGCCGATGAAACCCCGCAGGTAGGCTTGCCGCTGTCGGAATACCTGGAAATTTACAACCGCAGCACCACCAAAACCCTGAGCCTGCGCGGCGTGCGCCTGGGCAAGGGCGGCACCACCACGGTGGCCGTGTTTGCCGATACCGCCAAGCTGCTGCCCGGGCAGTACGCGGTGGTGTGCGGCAGCACCCGCACCCTGCAGTTTGCCACCTACGGCAAGGTGTATGGCCCCACCAACTTCCCCGCCCTCAGCAACGGCGGCGACCAGCTCATCCTGCGTGGGCGCGACGGCCGCACGCTGTTCGAAGTGACGTACTCCGACACCTGGTACCGCGACGCGCAGAAAAAAAACGGCGGCTGGAGCCTGGAGATGATTGATACCAACAGCTACTGCGGCGGGGCCGAAAACTGGACGGCCAGCACCGACCCCACCGGCGGCACCCCCGGCCGCGCCAACTCGGTGCGTGCCGCCAACCCCGATGCCGCCGCGCCCACCCTGCTCCGCGCCGTGGCCCTGGACGCCACCACCGTGCGCGCCTACTTCTCCGAAAAGCTCGACAGCACCACGGCCGCCGCCGCCAGCCGCTACACGTTGGCCTCGGGGGTGGCCATTACCCGCGCCGCGCCGGTCGGTCCCGACTTCCGGCAGGTCGACCTCACGCTGGGCACGCCCCTGGCCGCCAGCCACCCCACTACCCTGGCCGTGCAAACGGCTACCGACTGCGCCGGCAACGCCAGCGGCCCGCTGCAATCGGCCGACTTCGCCCTGCCCGAGCCGGGCGTGAGCGGCGATGTCGTCATCAATGAAATTCTGTTCAACCCGCGCGTGAGTGCGGTGCGCTTCGTGGAGCTGATTAACCGCAGCACCAAGTTCATCGATTTGCAGGGCTGGCAGATTGGTAATCTCAAGCCTGATGGCAGCGTCGATGCCAGCGTGCTGGCCACCGGGCCGCAGGTGCTGGCGCCCGGCCAGCTGCTGGCCTTCAGCACCAATTCGGGCATCATTACGGCGCAGTACCCCACCGGCAGCGACCCGAATAATCTGGTCCAGATTCCGGCCCTGCCCACCTTCCCCGATGCCAGCACGGCGCTGTTGTTCGACAGCAAAGGGCTGGAAATTGACCGGCTGGGGTACAGCAAAAACCTGCATCTGACCTTGCTCAGCACGCAGGAGGGCGTGTCGCTGGAGCGCATTCGCACCAACGGCCCCAGCAACGGCAGCAACTTCCACTCGGCCGCCGGCGCGGTGGGCTACGCTACGCCCGGCCGCCCCAACTCGCAGGCCCAGGACGAGCTGGGCGGCAACCAGGAACTGACCATCGCGCCCGAAGTCTTCACCCCCGACGACGACGGCCAGCAGGATTTCACCACCCTCAACTACCACCTCGACGCCCCCGGATACGCCGCCACCATCACCGTGTACGATGCCCTGGGCCGCCTCACACGCCGCCTGCTGCGCAACGAAACCCTGCCCACTACCGGCTTCGTGCAGTGGGATGGCATCGACGACCGGGGCCACAAGGCCGCCGTGGGCTACTACGTGCTGCTGGTCGAGCTGTTCCGCCCCAGCAGCGGCGAGAAGCGCGAATACAAGAAGACCGTGGTAGTGGGCGCGCGGTTTTAGGTGGTGGAGATGATGCGGGGGCAGCGTAATTAAACCCCGCCCGCTGGCCTGCGTCTTACCACCATGACCAGCACCCAGCAACTGCAACACCTGTACTGGCGCGCCGGCTTCGGCCCGCGCCCGCAGGATTTGGCCGCCGGCCTGAGCCCGCGCAAAGCCCTGCGCCAGCTGTTCCACGACTCCGCCACGTTCGAGCCCCTGGCCGGCCCCGCGCTCAGCTACACCGAGCCGCAGGGCGCGGTGATGACCGACCCGAACTCCATGAAACCCCGGCCCGTGCCCGCCGGCTCGCTGCCCGCCGACCCGCCCGCGCCGGCTGGTGCGTCAGTGGTGCCATTGGCTTCGATGCGGCCCCGCGCCGCTTTCCGGGGTGGCACCCTGGCGGCCGGCGTGCCCCGCTTGCGCCGCGCCGACCTCACCCCCGAGCAACGCAAAATGCAGAACCGGGACATGAAGCAGGCGTTCAGCAATATGAGCACGGCCTGGATGGACCGCATGGCCAGCTCGCCGGCGCAATTGCGCGAGAAAATGACGCTGTTCTGGCACGGGCACTTTGCCTGCCGCGTGCGCCAGCCCGGCCCGGCCCTTAGCCTGCACAACACCACCCGGCAGCACGCGCTGGGCAAGTTCCCGGCCCTGCTGCTGGCCGTGAGCCAGGAGCCGGCCATGCTGCAGTTCCTTAACAATCAGCAGAATCGAAAGGAGCACCCCAACGAAAACTTCGCCCGCGAGGTGATGGAGCTCTTCACGCTCGGGCGCGGCAACTACACCGAAACCGACGTGAAAGAGGCCGCCCGCGCCTTCACCGGCTGGGGCTACGACGGGCAGGGCAACTTCCGGTTTCGGGAGCGGGACCACGACGCGGGCTCGAAAACGTTTCTGGGCCGCACCGGCAATTTTCGGGGCGAAGATGTGCTGAAGATTATGCTGGAGCAGCCCGCCGCCGCCACGTTTCTCACCACCAAAATCTACCGCTTCTTCGTGAACGAGGTGCCCGACCCGGCCCATATTGCGCCGCTGGCCGCCGCCTTCCGCCGCAGCGGCTACGACATCCAGGACTTGCTGGAGCGCATGTTTTCGGCCGACTGGTTCTACGCGCCGGCCAACGTGGGCACCCACATCAAGAGCCCCGTGGAGCTGCTGGCGGGCATCCGCCGCACCCTCAACGTCCGCATCGACCACGCCCAGCCGCTGCTGGGCTACCAGCGCGCCCTGGGCCAGAACCTGTTTCAGCCGCCCAACGTGGCCGGCTGGCCCGGCGGCCGCAGCTGGATTGATTCGTCGTCGCTGCTGCTGCGCCTGCAACTGCCGGCCATTCTGTTCAAAAACGCCGAGTTTACGGTGGCCCTGAAGCAGGATGAAAACGACATCGCGCCCAACC
>JALYUI010000283.1 GCA_030853845.1 Bacteroidota bacterium
ATGCTGAGCTTGTCGAAGCATCTCTACTGTAGCAGTAATCATTTACTATTGCGTAGAGATGCTTCGACAAGCTCAGCATGACGTATTATCCCTCCTTATTCCCTTACGTCCGTGCCCCGCACTACCCGTCCTGTTATTACCATTGTGGGCGGCGGCTTTGCGGGCACGGCGCTGGCGCTGCAATTGCGCCGGCAGCCGAAGCTGGTCGAGGCCGAAATCCATCTGATTGAGCCCCGCGAGGCTCCGGGTCCGGGTCTGGCCTACACCGCCCGCCGGCCCGAATACCTGCTCAACGTGCGCCCCAGCGTGCTGAGCCTGTACCCGCAGGAGCCCGAACATTTTACCAACTGGCTGGCCCGGCAGCCCGAAAGCCTGGGCGGCGCGCCCGATTTTGCCTCGCGCTCGGCATATGGGCGCTACCTGCGCGAAGAGCTGGCCAGCGCGCTGGCTCCGGCTGCCGGGGTGCAGTGGCACCGCACCACCGCCGTAGCTGCCCCCCTGCGGCCCGACGGCCGGCGCACCGTGCAGCTGGCTGCCGGCCGCCCCATTATCAGCCAGCACGTGGTGCTGGCCCTGGGCAACTTTCCGCCCCCGCCGCCCGCCGGCCCCGACCTGCGCTACCTCACCCACCCCGGCTACCACGCCGACCCCTGGGCCACCGGCAACCTGCGCCGCATTGGCCCCAGCGACAAGGTGCTGCTCATCGGCTCGGGCCTTACGGCGGTGGACGTGCTGCTGGCCCTGCGCCAGGACGGCCACCAGCAGCCCCTTACCGTGGTATCGCGCCACGGCCGCTGGCCCGCCGCCCACGAGCCCCCCAGCGCACCCTACCCCAACTTCTACGCAGCACTGGCTTCGGAAACCACGGTGAACGGGGCCGTGGCGGCCTTTAAGCGCGAGCTGCGGGCGGCCACCGCGCAAGGCATCGGCTGGCAGCCAGTGCTCGATGCCCTGCGCCCCGACCTGGGCCTCATCTGGGCCGAGTGGCCGCTGGCCGAGCAGCACCGCTTTTTGCAGCATCTGGCGGGCCTGTGGGCCGTGGGCCGCCACCGCAGCCCGCCCCAGAACGCCCAGGCGGTGGCCGCCCTGATGGCCGCCGGGCTGGTGCAGATGCACCTGGGCACGGTGCGCGAAATCATTGCCGAAGGCGACCTGCTGCGGGTCCGGGTTGGCCCCCACGGCGAGGCCGGCTCCTGGCTCACGGCGCAGCACGTCATCAACTGCGCCGGGCCGCTGCTCGACTACGCCCGCATTGCCGACCCGCTGGTGATGAGCCTGCGCGAGGCCGGCCAGCTCTGCCCCGACCCGCTGCACCTGGGCATCCTCACCGACGAAAATGGGGCCTTGCTCGAAGATGACGGCACGCCCGCTCTGGGGCTGTACACGCTGGGCTCCAGCCGCCGCCCCGCCTATTTCGAGTCGACGGCCGTGCCGGAACTGCGCAAGCAGGCGGCGGCGCTGGCGGCGCACCTGGCTTTATAAGCCTGAGCTTTGCCACTCGCCTTTACGCAGCCTGGCGGGCCTGCCCGGGGTAGAGCGGCAGCACCGTGGCCTCATCGGCGAAGAAAGAATCTGGAGCAGTAGCCGGGGTTACGGCGGTGTCGGTATCGTAGTGGCGCAGGGCGCGCATCAGCAGGTAGCGGTATTTCTCGGCGTCGGCCACGGCTTGGGCGATGGCCTGCTCGGCATCGGCATAAGCCACTACGGGCTGCAATTCGCGGCGCGGCCGGCGGGCTTCGAACACATGATTAGCGAGGTATTCAGCGGCAGTTTTCATGGGATATTCTGCAATAATTTCCGCCATGTTTCAGCGTATTATTTAAACCCCAAAAACCAGGTTTTCATTCCCGAAAGCCCGGCTTTTCAGCCACCTATTCAGGCATAAAAAGGCCCGCCCAACCAGGGTTTCAGCGGGCCTTTCCGTTGGGTTCAGAATTAAATTAACCTCCTGAATTTATCAGCCTATTTTCAGCACCACTTTACCGAACTGCGCGCCGGCTTCGAGGCGGCGCAGGGCGGCTTCACCCTCGGCCAGCGGGAACACTTCGTCCACAACGGGCACAATGCCTTTTTCTGTCACCAAAGCCAGTAGGTCTTCGAAATCCTGCGGCGTGCCCATCGTGGAGCCCAGGATGCTGAGTTGCTTCCAGAATACCTTGGCAGGCGGCACCTCGGGAATATTACCCAGCGTACCCCCGAAAAACACGATGCGCCCGCCCGGCGCGGCCGCGTCGAGCAAGGGGCCAAACGCCGACCCAGCCGCGCTGTCGATAATCACGTCGAAAGCCCCACCGGCCTGCTGGGTGAGGGTTTTCACCCAATTCTCGGCGTTGTACTTGATACCGCCTTGCGCCCCGTACTCGCAGGCCCGGGCAATTTTCTCTTCGGCGCTGGAAGTCACCCACACCTCGGCCCCGCGCGCCACGCACAGCTGCACGGCCGTGAGGGCCACGCCGCCGCCCACCCCCGTCACGAGCACCCGCTCGCCGGCCTGCACCCGCGCCCGCGTGAAGGCCGCGCGGTAGGCCGTGAGGCCGGCCAGGGGCAGGGCCGCCCCCTGCTCGAAACTAAGATGCGCGGGCAGCGGCCG
>JALYUI010000285.1 GCA_030853845.1 Bacteroidota bacterium
TGGCTCCTAATTGCGGCGGCCAGCAGCCCGCGCGTGCGACCTTTGCCCACCTCATCCAAACTCATTTTCTCTCCCATGCTGCTTTCCATGACTGGCTTCGGCCAGGCCCACCGCGAAACCGACACCTACGCCGCCAGCGTCGAATTGCGCTCCATCAACTCCAAAACCATGGACCTGATGCTGCGCCTCCCGCGCTTCCTGATGCCGCACGAGCTCGAAATCCGTAACCTCATCACCAAAGCCCTGTTGCGCGGCAAAGTCAACCTCAACGTCGACTTCACCCGGCCTGCCGCCGCCCGTGCCGCCCTGCCCCTCAACCGCGAGGCCCTGCTGGCCGCCTACCAAGAGCTGCACGCCGTGGCCCAGCACCTGGGCTTGCCAGTAACCGAAGCCACGCTGCTGGCCGCCCTGCGCCTACCCGGCGTCATTCCCTCCGCCACTGAGCTGCGCG
This sequence comes from Bacteroidota bacterium, assembly GCA_030853845.1. GTDB lineage: Bacteria > Bacteroidota > Bacteroidia > Cytophagales > Hymenobacteraceae > Hymenobacter. The sequence continues at coordinate 452 of JALYUI010000285.1, forward strand.
AAGCCGAGCCCGTGGCCGAAGAAATAAGCTGGGATGAGCTGCGCCCCCTGCTCGACGAGGCGCTGGGCGCTATGCAGCAATTTCGGCAAGACGAAGGCCAGGCCCTCACCACCGAAATCCTGAGTTACGTGGCCACCATTCGCCAGCAGCTTACTGCCGTAGAGGCCCACGACCCGGCCCGCATCGAGCACGTGCGCCAGCGCCTGGCCGGCCACCTGGCCGAGCTCACCAGCCACGAGCAGTTCAACGCCACCCGCTTCGAGCAGGAAGTATTATATTATATAGAGAAGCTCGATATCGCTGAGGAGAAGGTGCGGCTGGCGGCTCACCTGGCCTACTTCGAGCAGGCCGTACACCAGCCCGACGAGGCAGTAGGCAAGAAACTGGGCTTCCTGGCCCAGGAAATCGGCCGCGAAATCAATACCATCGGCTCCAAGGCCAACGATGCCACCGTGCAGCACCTCGTAGTGGGTATGAAAGAAGAGCTGGAAAAGATTAAGGAACAGCTGAACAATATTTTATAGACGGGTTTTCCGCCTGGGGGAATCCGTTAGCGCCGTTCATCGCGTATTTCAAACCGTTCGCCGAAAAACGCTTGCCGTATAATTGGACGAAACTAACATTGGCAATTGTTAAACGGGTATATTCATGGCCGTATTTCCCTGCGGGTCGTTTTCTGGCATCATTTTGAATAATGGGGCAAACAACCGAATATGAAGCCATTATTGGTCATCTTTGCGTAGTTGATTTGACTGTCAGAAAATAAATCGCAATATTTGTACTCGGAAAGTTGGAAAGCCGATTATTGTATCTAACTTGGCTATCCGAAAACAGCTTACTACCCCCACCTCTTTATCCCCATTAGTATGAAATCTACACTACTTCTTTGCATTCTGGGTGTTTTGCTGACCGCAGCCCGGCCACTGTCTGAGATTGAGCTGGTGAAGAAGCGCGTACTCAGCGAGCGGGTTGAAATCCTGATTCCCAAGGGTTTCGAAGTGATGACCGAGCAACAGATGGACTTTGCTTATGCTAAATCGCAGAGCCGGCCCAGCGTGATTTTCACGAACAACAACCTCATCAGTCTCGCCTTCAACTACAGCGACAACGATGCTGACCAGGACATGGTCGACGTTTATTCCGCTTCGTTCGGCAAGACTTATCACAAGCAGTACAAAGAAGCCACCTGGTTCGGCGATGGTGTAAAAAACATCAACAACCGTAAGGTTGGCTACCTCGAATTCATGAAGCCCGAGATGGGCCACGAAGTATACACCTTGGTGTTCTTCACCGACGTGGAAGGCAAGCTGATGATTTGCACATTCAACTGCGCCGACCGTCAGAAGCCCGAGTGGGAGCCCATTGCCAAGCAAATCATGCTCTCGCTGAAAGCCAAAGGCTAAGCCGCGAAAGCTCCTCGTTTCAATCGGTAGTCGAACCTGGTTCGGCTACCGATTTTTTTATGCGCCTATATGGACGTCATGCTGAGCTTGTCGAAGCATCTCTACCACAATACTAAACCTGATTAGTTACGCGGTAGAGATGCTTCGACAAGCTCAGCAT
>JALYUI010000386.1 GCA_030853845.1 Bacteroidota bacterium
GCCCTGCCCGGCGGCCTGGCTGCCTACCCCGGCGCGGGCGTGCTGGTCGTGCCCAGCCCGCTGGCCGCCCTGCAAGCCCTGGCCGCCGCCCACCGCGCCGAATTCCCCGGCCCGGTGCTGGCCATTACCGGTTCCAACGGCAAAACCATTGTCAAGGAATGGCTGGCCCAGCTGCTCAGTGCCGACGAGGACATCTGCCGCTCGCCGCGCTCCTACAACTCGCAGGTCGGCGTGCCCCTCAGCGTGTGGGAGCTCAACCCTGCCCGCCATACCCTGGGCATCTTCGAGGCGGGCATTTCCGAAGTGGGCGAAATGGCGCGGCTGGCCGCCATTATCCAGCCCACTGAAGGCATCTTCACCACCCTGGGCACCGCCCACGATGCCGGCTTCGCCTCCCCCGAACAGAAGCTGCGCGAGAAGCTGCGGCTGTTTCAGCTTCCTGGTTTCGAGCGGCTGTTCTACTGTGCCGACCAGGCGCTGGTAGCCGCTACCGTGGCCGAATTGCAGCTACCGGGCTTCAGTTGGACGCGCCAGCCCGGCCCGCGTGCCGACCTGCGCTTTCTGCTCGAAAGCGCTGCTGACTCAGCTTCCGGCGCGGTCAATGCCGCCCCCGCTACGCACCTGCGGGCCGAGTACCCGGCCACCGGCCTGGTGGCGACATTCATGCTGCCCTTCGCCGACGAACCTTCCCTCGAAAACGCCCTGCACTGCCTGGCCGTGCTGCTGCACCGGCGGGTCGAGCCGGCCGAAATCCAGCGTCGGCTGCTGCGCCTGCACCCGGTGGGCATGCGCCTCGAAATGAAGCACGGCCGCCACGGCGCCTACCTGCTCGACGACACCTACAACAACGACCTCGCCGGCCTCGCCCTGGCCCTCAACGCCCTGGCCCGCCAGAGCCGCCCCGGCCGCCGCACCCTCATTCTCAGCGACGTGCTCGAATCGGGCCTCAGCAGCGCCGAGCTGTACGCCCGCGTAGCTGCCCTGCTGCCGGCCGCCGGCGTCAGCCGGGTCGTGGGAATCGGGGAGGAAATAGCTCAGTTATCAGTTGTCAGGTATCAGTTGTCAGTGAATCGTGAGGAATTGACAGCGGATGGTACGGCTACTGCTAAAGACCAGCCTCCCGGCTTGATGTTCACCGATAACTTTTCACTGATAACTGAATTCTACCCCAGCACTGAGGCTTTCCTGGCCCAGCTTAACCCGGCCGATTTCGCCCAGGAAACCATCCTCATCAAGGGCGCGCGGCGGTTTGGGTTCGAGCGCATCGTGGCGGCGCTCCAGGCTCAGCAGCACGGCACCGTGCTAGAAGTCAACCTCGATGCCCTGGCCCACAACCTGGCCCACTATCGTCGCCAGTTGAATACTGGGACGAAACTTATGGTCATGGTCAAAGCCTTTGCCTACGGCGCGGGCTCCTATGAAGTAGCCAGCCTGCTCGAGTTCCAGCGCGCCGACTACCTGGCCGTGGCTTACGCCGATGAGGGTATTGCCCTGCGCGAAGCCGGTATCAGCCTGCCCATCATGGTGATGAATGCGGCCCCTGATGCTTTCGAAACGCTGCGCCGCTACCGCCTGGAGCCCGAAATCTACTCCTTCGAGATGTTCGATGAGTACCTGGCCACCTTCCTCAATCCCCAACTCCCAACGCCCAATATCCCGCAGGCGGAAGCCCGTATTACACCCATTCACCTCAAGCTCGACACCGGTATGCGCCGCCTCGGCTTCGACGAAGCCGACCTGCCCGCGCTGCTGGCCCGCTTGCGCCCTCACGCCGCCCAGCTGCCCGTAGCCAGCCTGATGACCCACCTGGCTACTGCTGACGAGCCCGCCCACGACGATTTCACCCAGCAGCAGCTGGCTGCATTCGGCCGCATGACGGCGGCCATCGAAGCTACCTTGGGCCGGTCCGTACTCAAGCATGCGCTCAACTCGGCCGGCATCCTGCGTTTCCCGGAAGCCCAGTTCGACATGGTGCGCCTGGGCATCGGCCTCTACGGCGTCGATGCCAGCAACATGGCCGACTCCACCACTCTGCGCCCTGTCAGCCAGCTCCGCACCACCATCTCACAGATTAAAACCCTGCCCGCCGGCCACACCGTGGGCTACGGCCGCCGGGGCCAGGCCGGTAGCAGCGAGCGGCGCATTGCCACCCTGGCCATTGGCTACGCCGACGGCTACGACCGCCGCTTCGGCAACGGCACGGGCACGGTGCTCATTCATGGCCAGCCGGCTATGTTGGTCGGTTCGGTGTGTATGGATATGTGCATGGTTGACGTGACGGACATTCTGGCCGCCCGGGCCGGTGACGTAGCCCTGGTTTTTGGTGTGGGTCTGCCGCTGCCTATGCTGGCCGCCCGCATCGGTACTATTGCCTACGAGCTGCTCACCAACGTGAGCGAGCGGGTGAAGCGCGTGTTTGTGAGTGAGTAGCAGCTGCCGGCGTACTACGGCTGGCTGTGCTGCCAAATGGTGCGTGGCAGGCACCACCGGCAACCTCTGCTACTTATAAGGCCTCTTACAGCTTCGGCTTGTAGTTTGTCGATTTGACCGGGCAAAGCTTCCATTTCGTCGCTTAAACAGAAGCTTTTTTTTTGCTATTTGTCGACACGCCTAATGTTGGCAAGGTATTTATTTTGCTACTTTACAGTTGGCTTAGCCCGTTCCGAATAGTATTGGAGTAGCGGAGTAGTCGTTTGTATCCTCTTACAACATGAAAATCAGTACGTTTCGTTTATTTCGCTTGCTCGCGGCCTGTTGCCTGATGCTGGTGCTGTCCGGAACTGCTCGGGCCGGCGCTGCGCCAGCTACCACCCGGGTTGCCGCCGACCTTCCTCCCCTCGATGGCCTCTGGAAAGGCCCGCTGAAAGTGCCCGGTGGACAGCTCGAAGTCATCTTCCGCTTGCAGAAAATTACGGACGGCTACTTCTGTACGCTCGATGTACCCCTACAGAAGGTGAGCCGGATGAACGTGAAAGCCGAAGTGACGGGCGACACCATCCGCTTGTACGCCGAAGAAGCCGCCAGCCGCTTTATCGGCAAGCTCAGCGCCGATGGCAAGCAGATGGTGGGCATGTGGCAGGCCCCCGGCTATAAAACCCCCATGACGCTGACCTTCACGGCTACCCCAGCCTTCAACGCCAAGAACGTGCGTCTCACGCCACCCTACCGCGAGGAAGAGGCCACCTTCAGCAACCTCTCCGTGAACGCCCGGCTCGCCGGCCTGCTCACCATTCCGGCTGGCCCCGGCCCTTTCCCGGCCGTAGTGCTGCTCAGCGACAGCGGCCCGCACGACCGCGACGGTACCGTGGGCGACTTCGCGCCGCTGGGCCAGCTGGCCGACTACCTCACCCGGCGCGGTATTGCCGTGCTGCGCTTCGACGACCGGGGCGTGGGCAAATCGGGCGGTACCCCCGCCGCCACCACCGCCGACCTGGTGAGTGATGCCCAAGCGGGCCTCAATTACCTGCGCACCCGGCCCGAAATCGACCTCTCGCACCTGGGCCTGGTGGGCCACGGCGAGGGCGGCAACGTGGCCCTGCTGGCCGCCGCGCAACCCCTGCCGCCGGCTTTCGTGGTTACAATGGCTGCCTACGGCCTGCCCGGCCGCGACATCGTAGTGCAGCAGCAGGCCACCACCCTGCGCACCCTCGGCACCGACAACACCCAGATTGACGCCGCCACCAAGCGCCAGCAGGCCATGCTCGAAATTATCCGGCAAACCACCGACAACTCCCAGGCTCAGGCTATTGTGGCCAACATGCTGAAGCAGAACAACGCTGCCGTCGACAATGCCACTGCTCAGTCCAGCGCCGCCGAGATGACTTCGCCGCATTACCGCTACTTTCTGGCCTTCAACCCCATTGAAAAGCTGAATGCCGTGGCTTGCCCGGTGTTGCTGCTCAACGGCACCTCCGACCTCACCGTCAACGCCGATGCCAACCTCACGGCCTTAGAGAAAGGACTGAAAGCCAGTAAAAAGAATGTGACCGTGCACAAGCTCGTCGGGGTCAACCACCTCTTCCAGCCCGACCAGTCGAAGTGGCCCATTATCAACGGCCAGCAGCAGCCCAACTTCTCCCCCGAAACCGAAGAAATTATCCGCGAGTGGATTGTGGCGCAATCGAAGAAATAAGACCGCAGATTTGACGGATTACGCAGATTATAAACGGCCTCAGCTCTCTTAAGCTGGGGCCGTTCTGTTGCATGAAACAGTTTGCTAGCCCAGGTTGCGGAATGCAACATGCAGCCACATGGCGGTGCCCGGTTTGCAGCAAGCAGCTGACTCGGATTTGGTGGTTGGTTTTCGACTCGGACGCTGCTCGTTGGTCGCGTCAGACCACCTCATTCAAGTGGCGGAGAGGGCGGTTAGCTACTATTGGGATGAAGTAGGTCACGGCTCTATACAGCATAGACAATGAAAGGAGCCAATCAGCAATTCTGGACGCTAAGGCCGAGGGTGGAGTATCACTTGGCCCAATACCAAACGCCTAAACAGCCCTGCACAACAATACAACCCCATACAACAGAACGGCCCCAGCTTAAGAGAGCTGAGGCCGTTTATAATCTGCGTAATCCGTCAAATCTGCGAAAATCTGCGGTCCTTACTTAATCATATCTACTTCGGCCTTAATCATGGCATTGTAGCGTCGGCCGGAGCTGTTGGCCAGCGTGAGCAGGTTCCAGCCCTTGCCAATGGTGTAGCTCCAGGTGCGGCTTTCTTTGAACTCGAACGTCGGGCGCATAATCTGGCCGTAGGGCGTGTAGTTGTCCATGAAGTTGGTAGTATAGAACTTGTCACCGCCCACAATCCATTCCATGGCCACGAAGAAGCCTTCCTCCGGGGCGGCAATGTTATAGGTACTCAGGTCGATGGTGTACCACTCGCCACCGCGCGACGCCGACACCACCACGTTTTCGGTGAGTAGGTCGGTGTTAGGCGAGTTGTAGTTACCGTCGGCCTTGTAGATGCGCACGCGGAATGGTTCGCGGGGGAAACCGTTTTCGCCGATGTAAAAAGACACCGTGCGCACGTTGCCAAGCTTCTTCTGCTTCTCGTTCTTCACGAAGAAGGCGTACTGACTGCCGGGCAGGCCCTGAATCATGCCTTCGCCGGGATTATTCGAGTTGGAGCCGAGCTCCAGGTTTTTAATCTTGCCGCCCTTCACCTTTACTTCGCTCAACTCGACGAAGCGCTTGTTGAGTTCGACGATAAGGTCTTCGGTGCTGCCGCGGGTAATAAAAATGGCGCTGCGCTCGTAGCCCAGGGTCATCACAATCAGCGAATCCTGGCTGGTTTTTTCCAGGCCGGCCAACTGAAAATAGCCATACTCGTTGGTGAGGGCACCCGTGCCTTCCTCGCGCAGCGAGATAGAGGCAAATGGAACCGGGTCTTTGGTTTTGGCATCCACGACGCGGCCGGTAATGCGGTTTTCCTGCGCCCAGCTCAACGCTGGCAGCAGCAACATAACCCAGAAAGCGAAAACAGGTATGCGTTTCATCATTGCCAATGTATAATTATAATGGAAGTAGTCTGGCAAATTTACAAATTCTCCACCACTCTGTTAGCATGAGGAGATTTAAAGAATAAGTAAATATCCGGAAGTGCGAACACCTATGAGTAAGTAAAACGGTCAAATGCTGTCTTTATTGCGTTGAAAGGTTGTTTTTGGTAGATGAAGCATTTTGTGCCGGAGGGCAATTCAGGTAATAAAATTAACTATCTGGCAGGTAATCCGTAACCAGTGACGACACTTTTTCATCCTCACACTTTAATGTTCCATGAATAATTCAATTCTTTCCTGTATGGCTGCTGTCGCCTTGCTAGCCAGCTGCGAAACCAAGCACTCCGAAACCAAAGACCAGCTCAGCGAAGCCGGCCAGGACACGGCCGTGATGGCGCGCGACGGGCGCACCGCCGGTGAAATGGCGACTGCCGCCGTCAACACGGCCGATGATAACTGGGACATGACCAAAAATAAGCTGGCCGATGTTAAATTCAAGGAAATTACCGAGCCCGGCCTGACCGTACGCGGCGATAGTACCTACAACGTGTACAGCATGGAAGAAACCGTGCTCTTCGACACCGATAAAGCCACTATCAAACCTACCGCTGCTGCCAGCCTTCAGCAGGTAGTCGGCTCCATCAACCAGCGCTACGGCACGCGCAAAATCCGCGTAATGGGCTTTGCCGATTCGCGCGGCGACAAAAGCTACAACCGCGACCTGAGCGCGCAGCGCGCCGAGGCCGTGAAAGACTACCTGGTGAATAACAGCAAAATTGCCGCCGACCGCGTTAGCATCGAGCCCATGGGCGAGTCGCAACCGGTGGCATCGAATGCCACGCCGGCCGGCCGACAGGAAAACCGGCGCGTCGAGTTGGTAGTCCGTACCCGCTAGTCCGCAGGCAATCATTGTATAATCAATGGGTTGATATTGCCGTGAGGCATAAGTTAACAACTTATTTTCGGCTCCACGCCTTTTTGGCGTGGAGCCCTTGTTGTGCCGGGGGCCAGGCTGCTGCCACATTAGCCATCGCCTTAACCCGATGAAACAGCTTTACACGCAACATAAAGCGCTATTTTGCTTACCTTGCAATACCTTTACATTGGGATGGTGCTGCTTATGCGTAAGAATTACTGGTTATTGCTTCTGTTGACGTTAGTTGGAGCCACTACCGGGCAAGCTCGCCCGGCTGCCAACCCTCTTGTGGATGAGCCCTTGCCTCTGGGCGGGCTCTGGAAGGGCAAGCTGGCCATGCTGGGTGGACAGCTCGACCTGACTATCAGCATTGTGCCCCTGGCGGGCGGGAAGTTTTTTGCGGCCCTGGACGTGCCCGCGCAGAAAGTCAGCCGCATGGTTACAGAAATAACCGTGCGCGGCGACTCGGTGCTGCTGTGGATGCCGGCCGCCGGCAGCCGCTACAATGCCCATTATATCGCGGCCAAAAAGGAGCTCGATGGCGTGTGGACGCAGGCGGGCGTGCGCGCCCCGTTGCGGCTGCAATACTCGCCCATGCCCACGGCGGCTACGGTTTCCAGCCGGCTGCCCCCACCTTACCACGAGGAAGAAGTTCTGTTCAACAACCCTATTTCCCGCTTCAACCTGGGCGGCACATTCACCGTGCCCGATGGTAAAGGCCCTTTCCCGGCCGTAGTGCTGGTGAGCGACCTGGGAGCGCAGGACCGCGACGGCACTGTTGGCAGCTTCCATCTGCTGGGCACTCTGTCCGACTATCTCACCCGGCGTGGCATTGCCGTGCTGCGCTACGACGACCGGGGCGTGGGCAAGTCGGGCGGCAGCTCTGCCCTTGCCACTACGGCCATGCTGGTGAGCGACGTGCAGGCTGGTATGAACTTTCTGCGCTCGCGCATTGAGGTGAACATCGGGCGCATTGGCGTGATTGGCCACGGCGAAGGGGCCGATGTGGCCCTGCTGGCTGCCGGCCAGCCCTTGCCGCCGTCCTTCGTGGTGTCGATGGCCGGCTATGGCCTCACGGGGCAGCAAACGCTGCTACAGCAGCAGGTGGCCCAGCTGCGCGCCAAAAAAATAGACCCCGTGTTAATTGAAGCCGCTTATGAGCGGCAGAAGACGATGTACGACATCGTGCAGCACAGCACGCAGGCTCAGGCGCTGTCCATCGTGAGCAATATGATGCGGCAGGACCAGCCTGGCCTCGACCCCACCGCCGCGCAGGCCGCCGCCGCCGCCGAGCTCACGCCCTGGCGGCGCTACTTTCTTACCTTCGACCCCATGGCCGAGCTCGACCAGGTGAAGTGCCCGGTGCTGCTGCTCAGTGGTACCGATGATGCGGAAGCACCCGCCGAACTGCACCTGGCCGCCCTCGAAAAGGAGCTGCGCAGCGTGAACCACAGCACCACGGTGCGCCGCCTGAACGGGGCCAACCACTTGTTTCAGCCCCCCAAAACCGAGTGGGTGCTGATGAATGGCGAGATGCAGCCCATTCTGGCCCCGGCCGCCGCCGATGCAATCCGGGAATTTATCGAAGGGCTGAGCCCTAAAAAGACCACAGCAGCAGCAACCCCGGCTAAATAATCAGCCGCTTTGAACGGCTCAACAACCGGCAAAGACAAAATAGAAGGAGGC
>JALYUI010000402.1 GCA_030853845.1 Bacteroidota bacterium
CACCCGAGCTGTTCGTGGGCACCGAGGCCGGCGGCGTGCTCAGCTACGTCACCCGCAACCGCACCGCCACGGCCACCCGCGCCGAAGCCGCCCGCGCCCTGGTCCTGAGCATCTACCCCAACCCCGCCCGCACCCGCGCCACGGTCGAAACCGCTTTGCCCTCCCGCATTTCGGTGCTCGACCTGGCCGGCCGCGTGGTGCGCGCCGCCGGCCTAGCCCAGCGTCAGCACTTCGTAGAGTTGGCCGGTTTGGCGCCCGGCCTGTACCTGGTGCGCGCCGTAGCGGCCGACGGCCGCGCCGCCGTGCAGCGCCTGGCGGTGGAGTAGGCGGTAGCGTAGCCGCTGCGAGTCCGCGCTACGCCTGCAAATCAAAAGCATCCCCGTCCTGCAAAGCGGTGAAGCGGGCGCGGAAAGCATTCAACTCCGCCCGGCGCAGGGTGTGGGTGAACATGCCGGTTTGCGCGTGCGCTTCGACCAGGTAGTTGCCCTGGGCATCGAGCAGGGCGGAGTCGCCGGCGTACTCGTGGCCGGAGTCGTCGTGGCCCACGCGGTTCACGCCCAGGGCACAGGCTACGTTTTCGATGGCCCGGGCGCGGAGCAGCGTCATCCAGGCGGTGCGGCGCACGGCGGGCCAGTTGGCCACGTAGAGGAGCAGGTCGTAGGGCGCGGTGGGCTGGTTGCGGCTCCAGACGGGGAAGCGCAGGTCGTAGCACACCAGTGGGCAAATGCGCCAGCCGCGCCAGTCTTCCACCAGCCGGGCGGTGCCGGGCGCGTAGGTGTGCTGCTCGCCGGCCAGCGTGAAGAGGTGGCGCTTGTCATAATAGCTCAGGGTGCCGTCGGGGCGCACCCAGAGCAGGCGGTTGTAGTAGCTGCCATCCTCCGCGATGATGATGCTGCCCGTCACCACGGCATTGAGGCGGGCGGCGGTGGCGCGCAGCCAGGCCACGGTGGGGCCGCTCATGGGCTCGGCCTGCTCGGCCGCGTCAATGCTGAAGCCGGTGGTGAACATCTCGGGCAGCACCAGCAGGTCGGTAGGCGTCGTGAGGCCGGCCAGCAGCTGGTCGAAAGCGGCGCGGTTGGCGGCCGCATCGTGCCAGTGCAGCGCCGTTTGGACGAAGGAAACGGTGAGGTCGGACATTTATTGATGTGCTGATGTGCTGATGTGCTGATGTGCTGAAAAAAGAACGTCATGCTGAGCGCAGTGAAGCATCTCTACCGCAATAGTAAACCCGGTCGATTGGATTGCTGCTGCGGTAGAGATGCTTCGACAAGCTCAGCATGACGTTCAATCAACATTCGTTTACGCTACCCGCGCAGCCGGACCGCAGCGGCTTCCAGCGTCGCGGCTTCTTTGGCAAAGCAAAAGCGAATCAGCCCTTCATCGAACCCATCGTGGTAGAAGGCTGATACGGGCACCACCGCCACGCCCTTTTCGCGGGCCAGGTATTGGGCAAATTCCAGGTCGCCGGCCGCCGAAAAATCGGCGTAGCGGGCCAATTGGAAGTAGCCGCCGGGCACGGGCAGCAGGTCGGTCCAGCCCGCCTCGGCGAGCAGGCGGGCAAACAGGTCGCGCTTGGTCTGGTAGAAGGGGGCCAGGTCGCGGGCGTGGGCGTCGGCGGGGTCCTGTTCGAGAGCATCGGCCAGGGCGTGCTGGGTGGGCGTGCTCACGGCAAACGTGAGGAACTGGTGCACCCGCCGCAGCTCGGCGCTGAGGGCGGGCGGGGCCACGCAGTAGCCCACCTTCCAGCCGGTGGCGTGGTAGGTTTTGCCAAACGACGAGAGTACGAAGCTGCGCTCGCGCAGGGCCGGGTGCTGGCGCGCACTCATGCGCGGCGCGCCGTCGAACACCAGGTGCTCATACACCTCATCGCTAAGCACCAGGGCATCGGTGCCGTCGAGCAGGCGGGCCAACTCCTGCCAGTCGTCGGCCGTGAAAACGGCACCGCTGGGGTTATGGGGCGTGTTCACGATGATGAGACGGGTGCGGGGCGACACCACCCGGCGCACCGCGTCCCAGTCGGGCCGGAAGTGCGGGGCGGGCAAGCGCACGTAGCGCGGCACCCCGCCTTGCAGCCGGATGGCCGGCCCGTACAAGTCGTACGCCGGCTCAAATACCACTACCTCATCGCCGGGGCGCACCACGGCGGCCAGCACGCCATACAGCGCCTCGGTGGCCCCGGCCGTGACGGTGATTTCGGTGGCCGGGTCGGGGGCGGGCGCGTCGGCGTG
>JALYUI010000446.1 GCA_030853845.1 Bacteroidota bacterium
CGCACGAACCAGCACCGCTCGCCGTCCTTCACAAATACCTGGTCGTGCTCGCCGAGGGGCGTGGCCAGGGCCGCCGTGGGCTCGGGTGGGGCACTGGCGGGCGGGGCGGCGGTCAGGCGGGTGCGCACTTTGGCCAGGGCGGCGGCCAGCCGGTCTTCCTGCACGGGTTTGAGCAGGTAGTCGAGGGCATTTACGGCGAAGGCCTGTAGGGCGTACTCGTCGTAGGCGGTGGTGAAGATGACGTGCGGGGCCGCGTCGAGGGAGGCCAGCAACTCGAAACCGGTCTGGCCGGGCATCTGCACGTCGAGCAGCAGCAGGTCGGGGCTGAGGTCGCGAATCTGACTGCGGGCTTCGTCGGCGTGGCGGGCCTCGCCCACGATTTCCACGTCGGGGAAGCTTTGCAGCAGGTGGCGCAGCTCGGTGCGCGCCAGGCGCGAGTCGTCAACCAGCAATACGTTCATGGGGGAATTGGGGAATGGATAGTTGATAAAAGACCGTCATGCAGAGCGTAGCGAAGCATCTCTACCGCAATACTAAATCAAATACTTGCGCGGTAGAGATGCTTCGACAAGCTCAGCATGACGTTTTGCCATTCCCTCATTCGCTTACTCCCCCGCGCCCCCCACCGGCAGGCGCAGCTCGGCCGTTACGGTATCGGCCAGTTGGGCATCGTTGCCCACGCGCAGGCTGGCGGCAGGGCCAAAAAGCAGCTGTAGGCGCTCGTGGGCGTTGGGCAGGCCCACGCCGGTGTGGTCGGGGGCAGCGGGGTTGGGCTGGTAGCGACCGGGGTTGCGCACGGTGATGAGCAGCTGGCCGGGGCTTTCGAGCTGGGCTGATACCTGCACGCTGCCCCCGCCCGGCCGGGGCGCAATGCCGTGCTTGATGGCGTTTTCGACCAGCAGCTGCACCGTCATGGGGGGCAGCAGCACGGGCAGGGCGGCGGGGGCCACGTCGAGCGAGTAGTGCAGGCGCTCTTCGAGTTGCAGGCTTTCGAGGATGAGGTAGTGCGTCACCACTTCGAGCTCGCGGGCCAGGGGCACCTGCTCGCGGCTATTCAGTTGCAGCGAGTAGCGCAGCAGGTCGGAGAGGTGCGTCATCATCTCGCGGGCGCGCACCGGGTTTTCGAGCACCAGCGCCCGGATGTTGTTGAGGCCGTTGAACAGGAAGTGCGGGTTTATCTGGGCCTTGAGGGTACGCATCTCGGCCTCGCGCACGGCCGCCGTCAGCCGCCACTGGTCAACTTCGGCCCGCCGCGACCGGTCGAAGTAGTGCAGGCTGAAATAGCTGGCCGACCACAGCAGCAGCACGATAAAGGAATTGGCCGTGTAGCCTACGTATTGCAGCCACGGAAACCCCTTGTTGTACTCGCCCGAGCGCAGTACCCCAAACATCAGGGCCACCAGCGCGCCCGTGAGCACCATGCTGCCCACGGCCGTGACCAGGTTGCCCAGCAGCAGGCGGGGCAGCAGCTGCGCCAGCGGCAGGCGCGTCCAGCCGTGGCGGCGCATGTACTGGCGCAGCAGGTGGCTGCCCAGCAGCAGCGAGCCGCCCACAATCAGCTCAATCGGAATGATGACCGCCTGAAACTTACCGAAAATGGCCACCAGCGCCCCGCCCAGCACGGTGTACGCGCCCCAGCCCAGCAGCTGCAACAGCCAATACAGGCGCGGGCGGGCAGAAAAAGTAGCCATGTTGCGGGGACGATAATGAGGGGGCAAGTTAGAGGCTAGCGAAGAAGGCGGCAGAATATGCGGCGGTACGTTCCCTGATAACGAGTTCGGAGAACGTCATGCAGAGCGCAGCGAAGCATCTCGCGTGGAGTAGTAACTCAATCGCGTGGCATCATTGATTAGCAACCCGAGGCGAGATGCTTCGCTGCGCTCTGCATGACGTGCTGGAGAACGTTCTGCAATAGACCGCCGCTACTTCTTCGCCACGGCCGGCTGCTTCAGAAAGGCATCGGCCTGGGCCAGGAACCAGGCCGTGTCGTCGTACATCAGAAAGTGGCGGCCGGCTTCCGACATCTCGATGCGCACCTGCGGCAGCTTGGCGTACTGCTGCACAAAAATGGCGCGGGTGCTCTCTTTCGTCGAGCCATAGGCGGCGTAGGCGGCCCAGCTGCCCAGCACTAGCACCGGCTGCTGAATGCGGGCCACGTCGGCGCGCAGGTCCAGGGTGTACATGTCGTACATGGCCTGGGCGGCGGTCGGGGCATCCGAGGCCGCGCCCCAGGTGGCCACCAGGCGCTGGCGGGCCGTGTCGGTTACCATGCCGGCCACCATCTGGCGGCGGGCGGCGACGGGCATGGGGGCGCTGCGCATCTGCTGGCGCAGGGCCGTGGCCTGGGGGCGAACGGTTTCAACGGTAGCTGCCGGGTTCAGAATGCCGGCCAAAAAGGGCAGCGAATCCACAATCACCAGCGGGCCGATGGCCTCGGGGTGGGCCGCGCTCAGGGCCAGGGCCAGGAAACCGCCCAGGCTGTGGCCCACGATGGTGGGCTTATTCAGCTTCTGGGTGCCGATATACGCCAGCAGTTGGTCGCGCACGGCGGGCAGCAGCGGGTCGGCCAGGGTGGCGGCCGGGGCCGTGCCGCCGAAGCCGGCCAGCGAGATAATGTGGCACTGGTACTGCTGCTGGTAGTGGGCCACGGTGGCATCCCACACCGCGCCGGGGCAGGTCAGGCCGGGGATGAGCAGCATGGGCCGGCCCTTGCCCACCACCCGCACCGTGAAGGTGGGATGCTGGGCGGGATTGTCGGCCCCGGCAGCAGCCGGAGCAGGCAGGGCGGCCGGCGCGGCAGCAATGGAGGAACCGGCGGCACTCAGCAGCAGTAGCGACAGGGACAGGCGGCGGGCGAAAGCGGAAGTTTTCATGGGTTTGGGGGTGTAGGTTGGTGATTGAATGACCCAAACTTACCGGCCGCTTTTGCCCGCCCCAACCTAATTTTCGCGAACGGTTGTCCGGCCCGGCGAGCGGGCGAAAACCCGGGTGAATGGTGGCCGGGTCGCCCCGTGTGTTGCGCCGCACCCCGGCCGCGCCGTTTGCACAAGCCGCCTATCTTGCCCTGGATTATGCTCCCCACCTACCTCCACCGCTTCCAGCACCTGCGCGTGGCCCGCAGCCGCCAGCACGGCGAAGCGCCCTGCAAGCCCGCCCTGCTGCTGGCCGTGCTCGAAGGCATCGCCGACGGCTCCATCCGGGGCAACCGCCTCGAAATCACGCCCGAGCTCATCACGGCCTTCAAAGCCATCTGCACCGATTTGGGCACCTCCACGCTGTTCACGGCGGCCAACTTCGCCCTCCCCTTCTACCACCTGCGCTCCGACGGCTTCTGGCACCTGCACACCTGGCCCGGCCTCGAAATCCTGCTCACCCGCTCGGGCTCCATCCGCAGCTTCGGCCACCTGCGCGACGTGGTGGCCTACGCTGCCCTCGATGCCGACCTCTGGGCGCTGCTGCAAGACCCCGCCCACCGGGCAGCCCTCACGCAGGCCCTGCTCACGCGCTACTTCCCCCAAACCCAGGGACGCTACCGTGCCCGCGCCGGCGAGCAGGCCCTGGCCGACATCCGCCGCCAGATGCTGGAGGAGCCCGCCGCCGCATACCGCCGCCACGTCGCGCCCGCCGACGAGCTCGACCTCACGGTGCGCAGCGGCGTGTTCAAGCGCGTGGTGCTCGAAGCCTACGATTACACCTGCGCCGTGTCGGGCCTCAAGCTACTCAGCACCCGCAGCAGCCCCGTGCCCCTGCTCGATGCCTGCCACATTGTGCCCTGGGCCGTGAGCCACGACGACACCCTGCCCAACGGCCTCGCCCTGTGCCCCAACCTGCACCGCGCCTTCGACCGCCACCTGTTCTGGATTGATGCCGACTACCGCGTGCGCCTGGCCGCCGACTTCGGCGAGCTCAGCGGCGGCGACTACGGCGTGCGCCGCTTCGAGGGCCAGGCACTGCGGCTGCCCCACCGGCCGGAGTGGTGGCCGGGGCGGGAGAATCTGCGGGCGCAGGCGGGGACAAATGGCGCTTAATGAAGAATGACATGTAAAGAAAACACTCTTTTGCTTTACATGTAGTCGACTATATGTAAAGCAAAAGGGTGTTTTCTTTACATGTTATCGTAAGACAACCCTCCGCCATTTTAATGTTCAAGCTTATGCCGTTGTTGTGGCAACCATCTTTTTTGCCTCCTACCGAAGAACTGGAAACCCGAACCGTACTCAAGAGATTGCCTGCGGCGCATCGTGCCCTGGCTGAATTAAAAGGCATTTTGGGCACCATTCCAGATGCCGAAATACTGCTCCATACGCTGCCCTTGCAAGAGGCGAAGGACAGTTCGGCCGTTGAAAACATTATCACTACGCATGACGAGCTGTTTCAGGCCTCCGTGCAAGCCGATGCCCCCACCACCCAGGCCGCCAAAGAGGTGCAGGACTATGCAGCAGCACTACAGTTAGGGTTTGAGTTGATTCAAAAGCACGGCTTTCTGAGCAGCAACCATCTGGTGCAGATTCAGGAGCAAATTGAGCACAACAATGCTGGTTATCGCCGCCGGCCGGGTACGACCATCACCAACCAGCAGACGGGCAAAGTAATCTACACGCCTCCGCAGGAATACGATACCATCCTACGCCTGATGGCCAACCTCGAACAATACCTGAACGACGATGAATTGAGCGATGCCGACCCGTTGGTAAAAATGGCGGTACTCCATTTTCAATTCGAAAGCATTCATCCATTTTATGACGGCAATGGCCGCACGGGGCGCATTCTCAACATCCTGTATCTGGTGCTAAAGGGTTTGCTCGACCTGCCGGTACTCTACCTCAGCCGATTCATTATCCAGCACAAGGGCGACTACCAACGCCATTTGCAGCAGGTGCGCGATACGGGAGCCTGGGAACCCTGGCTGCTATACCTCATCAGCGGCGTTGAGCAAACGGCCAAAGAAACCATCGCCCTCATCAACGCCATGCGGCAATTGATGGAACAGACGCGCGAACAACTCCGCGGCTACAGTTTCTACAGTCAGGACTTGCTCTATCATCTTTTCCGCTACCCCTATACCAGAATCGAATTTGTAGAAAAGGAGCTGGCAGTAAGCCGCCTTACGGCCTCAAAGTACCTTAACCAACTAGCTGGCCCTGGCGGACTATTGCAAAAACACAAGTTGGGCCGCTCCAATTACTACGTCAACCAGCCGCTATTCGAGCTGCTCTCGAAGATGGAGTAGGGCTTGCGCTTCACCGATGCCGACTACCGCGTGCGCCTGGCCGACGACTTCGGTGAGTTCAGCGGCGGCGACTACGGCGTGCGCCGCTTCGAGGGGCAGGCGCTACGGCTGCCCCACCGGCCCGAGTGGTGGCCGGGGCGGGAGAATCTGCGGGTGTAATGCATAGGATTAGTAGCTGACGAATGGCCAAAAAGCATTTGTGCTAATAACTCATCAAAAAATCGGCAACAATGTCTTGTGCAAGCAACTGAACCCCTAAGTCGCTAGTGCGGTCGTTTGACCGAACCCAGGAAATGATTCGGAACCCAGGCCGAACGCCTCCGCGCAACTGTTGTAAATTACTTTGCACCAAGTATTCAACTGCTTCGCGGTAGGATGATTCCGGGCCGATAAACTCCTGACTGACCGGCAATAAGTAGCTGGTCAGCAAAAAATCATCAAAGTCTTCCGGGTCAACGCCTAGCTTTTGGTCCATCCGGCGGCGCAATTGGCCTTGCGTACGGAAGTGTGCGTGGCCCCGGCCCAGGCTGCCCGTGCTGCCGGCCGTTTGGCCCACGTACACCGCCCGGGCCTGCTTCGAGAGCCAGATATAGATATACGCCCGGTCACGGCCGTTGAAGATATTGGCCACATGGGTACGAACGACGTTCGACATACGCAGCGCCTACTATTCGTTGCGGGGCAGCTTGTCGTCGAGCCGGCCGCACATGTAGGCAAGGTTGCCCGCCGCGTATTTCCGAAATTCGCTCGTGAGTTTTTCTACTTTATCGTCGTTGAGCTTCAGGCTCGGGAAGTTCTCGTGGAACAGCTTGCGAAACTGCACTTCCGCTACCGACAATTGGTGCAAAAACAGCTCGAACAGCACTTGCATATCGGAGTTGTTGGCGTTTTCCTCAAACAGTAGCTTGGCGAACCGATGGTAGCGGTTGATGCGGACGCAGTACTCGTGCTCGGCATCGTAGTACGGTTCCCACAGCTGATTATCGGGCAGCGACGGTACCCGGAAAATCTTGGTCAGGTAGGGATTGGGGTCGCCTTTGAGGGTTTCCTCAAACTGCTCTTCCTCGTTTTTGGGTGGCGCGTCGTCGCCGGCCGCGCCTTGCACGGCGGCTTTCATGGCAGCGGCTTGCTCGGCTTGCTGCTGTACGTTGGCTTTGTAGGAGTCCGATAGTTTTTCGTCGGCTTCCGCATTCTTGGTGGGCGAAAGCACCGGCTGCCCCGGCAGCGATTCCGGGGTGTTCAATAGCGCGATAATGTCGTTGCTGTGCCGGTTGGCATCCTGGGCTTCGGCTTCCTTTTTCAGCATGGTGGCCCGGTTCCAGGCTTTCATGCTGTTGCGCTTGTAGTTTTTGGTGCGGTCGAAAATGGCATCCCAGGCTTCTTCCGATAGCTTCATCGACGTTTTCTTCACGTCGATGTTGAACACGTTGTCGGCTGTGTCGTTAATTAAGATGCGGCCCCGGAACGAATACAAATCCTGGTCTTGCTGTATCATGCCGTCGAGCGAGTCGGCCCAGGCAATGAGGCGCTTGTTGCGGTACACGTAGTAACCATAGTTTTTGGCCGTGATGCGGTAAAAGTCGCGCTTTATTTTGTCCTGCCCGCGCCCGTCGGCCGTGAAGGTGGGCGGGTGGGGCAGTTGCGTGGCTTCGAGCGTGCAGGTTACGCCGGTTTCGGCATCGAGCGGCAACACTATTGGCTTTTGCAGCCACCGGGTTTCGCGGCCGTTCCAAATAGTGTCGTCCAGGTTGCCGTTTTGGTCGGCTTCCGCCGTGAAAAGCACATCGACGGGTTCCAGCGCCTTGCCTTCGAGCCGGATGGTGAGGGCACCATCGAGCATGAAATAATAATAAATTACCCCGACGCGGTAACGGAGCAAATCGAGCGTGTCGCGCACGGCCGGGTGGCCCTCGCGGCGCACTTCGCCCACGCGCACCACCGTGCCCCGCCGCTCGGGCAGGTGCGCGGCAATCAGCGCCTCATCGTCGGCCGACAAGTCGAGCCGCGTGGCAAAGTACGTATCGGTGATGCTCGGCAGCGACACCCGGTACTTGAGAAACGGGGCTCCGTCGCCCGGTGAGGAAATCAAATCCAATTCGTCGCCCTGCGAAAATGCTGCCGACTTCAGCCCAAGGCCAAACTTGGACAAGGAATGCGGCTCGTATACCTCCGATGCGCCCAGGGTGAGCGCGTTCAGAATGCCCGACTCATTCATGCCTTTGCCGTCATCGATGATGATGTACTCCAGGACGTTGTTGCGCAACGTGTCCTTTGTCTTAGCCTCACGCTTTCTTATAAGAATATTTATGTTCTTTGCATGAGCAGCCACGGCATTATCCACAATGTCGCAAACCGCAGACTCAGGAGTGTATCCTATGCGGCTCAACCCAAATAGAACTCGACCAGGGTTAATGGGTAGATTGATTGGAGAATCCATTTTTAATTAAGCGCAAAAAGGTTAAATAAAGCAGGAGGCGCATCCAACACCTTCTGCATCTTCTAGAACGTCAATCAAATACACGCCTTTAGGTACTGCGCTTCTTCGCTGCTTGGCAATAGTATCAAGTTTAATCTGACGAATCCGCTCGGGTTTGATGAGGTCAGTTAGTGCTTCATCCATCCAAGTGTAGCCTTCTCGCTCGTATCCTAGTGCAAGGTCAAACAGCGGGCGGTTTTGCTCGTACAGCCAAACCCACTCAATCTTTTGCTGGAAGAAGCAGAAGTAACAACCGGAACGACTGCGGGCGTATTCGCCGATTTCGCCATCTACTTCGAATTGCACCTTCTCGTAATACTGCGGCACCCCAACCCCGCTTTCGCGTAGTAAAGCGAAAATATCGGCGCGAATCAGGTTGTCCTCATTGTCGAGTAATACGAAATCAGGGGCTTGGGCCAGCGGGTAGGCGGTATCTCGCAGCAGTTGGAATACCACCCGGTTAAACAGCTTTACATCTGCATCGAGCAGGGCATTGAGCTTTTGCGTTTGACTAAACGTGCGCGATAACGGCGTTTCGGCCAGCGTTAGTAGGCGGCGTTGCTGCGTAGTTTCGCACAACTCGCCATACAAGCCGGCAAGGTGTGCAAGTGATGCCGGCTGCAAAACGTGTTGTATCACGTCTTCGCTCCAAATATTGCGACGGAAGGGAAAGATGGATTGGATGTTTGACTTGCGGGAAATGTATCCTTCCCGGTCCTCATCCCCCCGGATGCCGACGTAGGAAACGACCGGGTCATTGCCAACGAACTTTTCAAACGGCTCTAGTTTGAGCTTTTTAGTACACCACCGCGCACTTGACGAAGGCAGGTAGCCGCCGTAAGCTTTCACAAAATGGTCAAAAGAATCTTCCGGGCTATCGGGTGCCGCTTCGAGCCGAGTTACTTTTTTGCCGAGGTAGTTTTCGAGGTTGCTAATGAGGCGGTACGTTTCTGGCAACTCCTTGCCGGTATCGCAGAAGTAGTAGTCAATATCTAGTTCTGGGTGCTTTCTGCGGAGATAGATGGCTAGGGCCGCGCTGTCTTTGCCGCCTGAAATTCCTAGCACATGGCGCAAAGATTTTTCCATGTTAAAGTTGCTCTTGTAATAGTCGCGCCAAGATAGCAAGGTTGCGCTGCTTGTCGTCGTCTAGTAAGGTTCTGATTTTACTCTCCAACTCAAGTTCTGCCGAACTGGTTTGTTTGGGCCGCCGAATCAGGACGGTTCTCTCTTTCGCGTCGGGAGTTGAAATGGCTAGTCGCACGATGCTTTCCGTCTCGGGGTCAATGGCCACTTTGGCCAACTCGCCAAGGTTGTCAAGCTCGTAAAGCTGACGGGCAAACTGGTCGCGGAATAGCTTCTCGTCCGCATCCTCGAAAGCTTGCAGGCTTTTACCCACCAATGCATTAGCAATAGAGTTGAGCCACGCCTCGCGG
>JALYUI010000451.1 GCA_030853845.1 Bacteroidota bacterium
GCGTCAGGGCCTGCGCGTGCAGCAGCCGGGCCGCGAGTGGCGAAGTAGCCGCCGCCCCCCGGGCCTCGGCATCGGCCTGAAAAAACCGGGGAGCCGGGGCCTGTGCCCGGACATTAAACGCCAGGCCACAGGTGGCCAGCGCCAACATGCACAGCCGGCGCGGGAAACGAACTACCATAAAAGCAGCAGGGGAAAAAGTAAGCGGTGAGGAAAGCGGTAAAGATAACCGACTTCCGGCCATCCGGACACCCCGTCGGCCGACCAGTTTTCAGCGCGCTGGCCGGGCAGATTTCCAGCCTAAAAAGAAGGTCATGCTGCGCGCCGCGCAGCATGACCTTCTTTTCTCTGCCTCACTAACCCGCTAGCTGCTGGCACGCAGATAATCGACCATGAGCTCGGCGGTTTTCTTGGCGGCCTGGTGCTGGCCCAGCTTGGCGCGCAGCTCGGCGTAGCCGGCCTTCATGCGGGTCTGGTACGCCGGGTCGGTGAGTAGGATACGCAGCTCATCAAGCAGGTTGCGGGCGTTGAATTCGCCCTGAATCAGCTCCTTGACCACTTCACGGTCGGCAATGAGGTTCACCAGCGAAATGTAGGGCACCTTAATCAGCATCTTGCCAATGGCGTAGCTCAGGGCACTAGTGCGGTAGCACACAATCTGGGGCACGTCGAACAGGGCCGTTTCGAGGGTGGCCGTGCCGCTCGTTACCAGCGCGGCCGAGGCATGGCTGAGGAGGTCGAAGGTCTGGTCGAACACAAACCGGATGCCGTTGCGGTGGAAGTGCTTATAGTAGTTGGGGTCGAGGTTGTTCACGCCGGCCACCACGAACTGATACTCCTGAAAACCCGGCAGAATGGCAATCATCTCGTGCAGCATCTCCTCGATTTCCTGCTTGCGCGAGCCTGGCAACACGGCAATAATCGGCTTGTCGGGCTCCAGGCGGTTGCGCTCGAAAAAGTCGGCGGTGGGCTGAAACTCCGCCACAGCATCGGCCGTGGGGTTGCCGGTATAGTCGACGGGGTAGTTGAATTTCAGGTAAAACTCTGTCTCGAAGGGCAGGATGACGAACATCTTGTCCACGTACGCCTTCACCTTCTCGACCCGGCCCTGATTCCAGGCCCATATTTTGGGCGAAATGTAATAAAACACCTCAATGCCCTGCTCCTTGGCAAACTTCGCCATGCGCATGTTAAACCCGGCGTAGTCCACCAGAATCAACACATCGGGCTTATAAGCCAGGATGTCGGCCTGGCACTGCTTCAGATATCCCCGAAACTTGAGGATGCTGGTGGCCGCCTCCAGAAAACCCATAATGGCCAGGTCCTGGTAGTGGCGCACCAGCTCGCCGCCCTCGGCCTGCATCATGTCGCCGCCCCAGAAGCGGAACCCGGCCTGGGCATCAAGCCCGCGCAGTTCACGCATGAGGTTGGCAGCGTGAAAGTCGCCCGACCGTTCGCCGGCAATGAGGTAGTATTTCATTAAAGCAGTTATCAGTTAATAGTTATCAGTGAGCAGTTTGCCGTTACCATTACTGCTAATCTTTGTCCGCGAGGAGTGTACGCTCCAGACAACTGTTAACTGTTAATTGATAACTGTTCACTGACTTCATCCGCCGTAATATTCCACGAAGTTGCGCGGCGTTTCGTAGAGCTTGATGCAGTGCAGCTTAGCCGGGGTAATGGCAGGCAGCTCGCGCTCGATTATCTGCCAGAAGGCGATTGCAAGGTTTTCGGTACTGGCCATCTGGCCGGCCAGAAAAGGCACATCGAGGTTGAGGTTTTTATGGTCGACCTGCTCGGTGATGTGGGTGCGCAGCAGGTCGGACAGGGCCTTGAGGTCGACTACAAAGCCGGTTTCGGGGTCGGGCTGGCCCTTCACTGTCACAATGAGGTCGTAGTTGTGGCCATGCCAGTTGGCATTGGCGCAGGGGCCGAACACCTCGCGGTTGCGCTCGTCGCTCCACTTGGGGTTGTGCAGCTTGTGGGCGGCGTTGAAATGTTCCTGGCGGGAGACGTATATCATTCTAGTTGTCAGCTGTTCGTTGTCAGTTGTTAGCCTTTAAGTGCATATTAAGCATCCTCACAACGAACAACTGACAACTAGCAACTATGAAGTTTTCCGCAGCAAATATACGAAGAAGGGTACCCCGAACAGGGCCGTGACCAGCCCCACCGGCAACCCGGCCGGCGGGTAAAGCAGCCGGGCCAGCAGGTCGCAGGCCAGCAGGAAGGCCCCGCCCAGCACCGCGCACGTCAGCAGGTTGTAGCGCCCCGTGGTGCCCAGCAGGCCCCGCGTGAGGTGCGGCACCAGCAAGCCCACGAAGCCCACCGGCCCGCACAGCGCCACCACTCCGCTCGTGAGGCTGGCTGCCAGCGCCACCAGCAGCCAGCGCCGCGCCGCCACCGGCAGGCCCAAGGCGGCGGCCCGCTCCTCGCCCAGCAGCAGCAGGTTCAGGTCTTTCTGCAAAAATGCCAGCACCAGTAGGCTGCCGACCAGCGTGGCCGCCGGCCAGGGCAGCACGCCCCAGCCGGCCCGCTCGAAGCTGCCAAACGCCCAGAACACCACGCTACGCAGGCTGCCCTCGGGCGAAGCCAGAAACGTGAGCAAACTGCCCAGTGCCGCCGCCAGTGCCCCCACCGCCACACCCGCCAGCAGCAGCGGGGCCGGCAGAATTCGGCCGCGCTGGGTGCCCAGCGCCACTACCAGCACCGTGGCCGCAAACGCGCCCACCAGCGCTGCCACCGGCGGCAGGTACACGCCCATAAACGTGAGCGAGGGTACCAGCACATAGGCCGAAATAGCGCCCAGCGAGGCCCCCGAGGCCGTACCGAGCAGGTAAGGGTCAGCCAGCGGGTTGGTCACGAGGGTCTGGAGCAGGTAGCCGCTCACGGCCAGGCTGGCCCCGGCCAGCAGCGCCAGCAGCAGGCGCGGCAGGCGCAGCTCCACCAGCGCCAGCTGGGCGGGGTCGGCAGGGTTGTAGTGGCCGAAAGTGTGCAGAATAAAGCTGTAGGAAGTGGAGTAGCTGCCCACGCGCAGGCCCAGCGCCAGCAGCGCCAGCGTGAGAAATAGGCCGGCAATCAGCCACAATAAGGGGCGACTGACCACCATCAGCGCGCCAAAACGGGTGGCCTAGGCGCGGCCTGCTGCAACAGAACATTTAGCTCCCGTATCGACTCTACGATGCGAGGGCCGGGCCGCTCCATCAAATTACCGGTGATGGCGAAGACGTTGTGGTTCTCATAAGCCCTGATGCGGCGCAGCTCGGAGTAATTCTTAAAAAATGTGCTGTCGAGCTTGCCGAAGCTGCCGCCCAGCAGCACGTCGGGGTTCAGCTTGAGGACGTATTCGCGGGTAAGAGCCGGGTAGGGCTGCGGAAATGTATCTGTAACGGCGTTCTGTCCACCAGCGCGAGCGATTTCATCTGTAAACAAGGTATTCTGCCCGTAGCAGTAGATAGGGTCCTGCCAGGTAATGGCCAGAACTTTAGGCCGCTCATGATTTCCACAGAAAACGAGCATCTCTTTCAGTTCCTGACGCAGTGAATCAGCAAGATGCTTGGCCTTGGCTTCGCGGCCCAACAATTTACCAACTGTTTCTATGCCCTTGAACACGTCTTCCACGGTGCGGTAGCGCTGGAAATACACCGGAATACCCAGTTGCTGGAGGCGCTGCGCGTCATCGACGGAGGTGATGCCTTCGACGGTGAACACCACATCGGGCTTGAGCAGCACCAGCTTTTCGAGGTCGAGCGGGTAGTTGTTGACGACGGGCTTGCGGTAGACGGCGGCGGGGTAGTTGTCCTGCGGGCAGCGGGCCACGATGGTGGCGGTATCGGCCACGGCGAAGAGCATTTCGGTCATGCTCGGGGCCAGGGCCAGCACGTGGCGCGGGTGGGCCGGCAGGGTCACGAGACGGCCCAGGCCGTCGTGCACGGCCACGCGGGCCGTTTTATCGGGTTCGGAATGGCAACCCAGCAGTAGGGCCAGTGGTAAGAGAAAGGGCAAAACGCGCATGGCGCAAAGGTAGGCCGGGCCCGGTGGCTGGGCCTACCTTTACGCCCCGCCCCAACCTTTACTCTTATGATAGTAGTAACCGGCGCGGCCGGCTTCATTGCCAGCTGCCTTGTCTCGCGCCTCAACGCCGCCAACTTCAACGACATCGTGGTGGTCGATAATTTCTCCATCGCCAAGAAGCTGCCCAACATCGAAGGCAAAAAGCTGCGCGAGTACGTCGACCGCGAAACCTTCTTCGAGTGGCTCGATGCCAACCATGAGCAGGTGGAATTCATTTTCCACCTCGGCGCGCGCACCGATACCACCGAGATGGACCCGGCCGTGTTCGACCTGCTGAACCTGAACTACTCGAAGCAGATGTGGCAGGCCTGCGTGCGCTACAACCTACCGCTGGTGTACGCCTCGTCGGCCGCCACCTACGGCGACGGCCGCCTCGGCTACTCCGACCAGGACGAGGCCCTGTTCCCGCTCTACCGCCCGCTGAACCCCTACGGCGAATCGAAAAACGACTTCGACAACTGGGCCTTGCAGCAGGAAGAGAAACCTTATTTCTGGGCCGGGCTGAAGTTCTTTAACGTGTACGGCCCCAACGAGTACCACAAGGGCCGCATGGCCTCGGTAATTATGCACGCCTTCCACCAGATTCAGCAGTCGGGCTCGATGACGCTGTTCAAATCGCACAACCCCGACTACACCGACGGCGGCCAGATGCGCGATTTCGTGTACGTGAAGGACGTGACCGAAGTGTGCTTCTTCCTGCTCAACCACCGCACGCATTCGGGCATCTACAACCTGGGCAGCGGCCAGGCCCGCACTTTCTTCGACCTGGCCCTGAACACCTTCGAAGCTATCAGCCGGCCGGTCGACATCCAGTTTCGCGACACGCCCGAGGATATTCGCGACAAGTACCAGTACTTCACCCAGGCCGACATGCGCAAGCTCCAAAGCATCGGCTACGACCAGCCCTTCACCCGCCTCGAAGACGGCATCCGCGACTACGTGCAGAACTACCTGCTTCCCGAGCAGTACCTGTAGCGTTAGTAGAGTTGCTAAAAAGGACGTCATGCTGAGCTTGTCGAAGCATCTCTACTGTAGCAGTAATCATTTACTAT
>JALYUI010000194.1 GCA_030853845.1 Bacteroidota bacterium
CGTGCCGCCGGCCTCCCTCCCTTTTCCCGGCCCCGCCCATGCCCCCAGCCGGCGGCCATGCCCGCCCTGGCAGATGCCTGCCGGGATATTTACCAATGAAGCTGGATTATAAGTCCCGGCTGCGTCGTTCTTCAGCTGATATGCGCTGGGTGAGGCGTAATGGCCGGGGCAAGTGCAAGTATCCGGCTAACCGGATTTACCCGTATTTTGACCCCATGAAAAGCACCATCTTCGTGCTGCGCGCCCTGCTGGCAGCGGCCGGGGTTATTTTTTTCGGCCGGATGGCCTTCCTCTTCTTTCGCACCGGGCGCGAAGCCCTGGCCTATTCCACCTTCGCTTATTACGACCCCACGGTGTTTGTAGTGGTGGGGCTGTTGCTACTGCCACCACTGCTACTCATACTGCGGTACGTGGTCCGGCTTCTGCGCCGGGCCGGCCGCCGGTAGCCCGGGGCTACGGCCCAGCCATCTCTGCCGACCTTTGCCGGCCTAACTCCCCCCGCGCCCTTACCCGCCCCTACCCGCGCGGCGGCGGGCTGACGGGCCGGCCATGTTTGCTGTTTTTCCTCCGCTTCGACCTGCTGCCGCCCGAGCGGGCGCTTACTTTTGTCTAAACCTTACTCCCAGCTTTGCGCCCACCTGCCGACCTTACCCGCATCAACCCCAAGTCGACCACCGAAGTGAACTATTGGTGCCAAACCCTTAACTGCACCGAAACCAGGCTGCGCAACGCCGTGCTGGCTGTGGGCACGCTGGTGGCCGACGTGCGGAGCTACCTCAACCGCTGAAGAGCTTCGCACGTCGACGCGGCGGCGGGAATCCGGCGGGCCGGCTTCCGAATTATGGTAAATGACAAATACGCGCTTATTTTTTCACACTTATTTCACGTTCCCTTTGAGAATTTCTTTACTCCTGTTCCTGCTCCTGCCGCTCCACTCGTTTGCGCAGTTCGGCCCTGGCTACACCGGCCCCACCATGCAGCAGAATCAACAGTCCCGCCAGGATTTTAATCGGATGACCAACCAGCGGACGCAGGACTTTAATCAGCGGGCTCAGGACCATCTTAGCCGGATGGGGGAAGCAAACCGGGCCTCCGGAGCCATGAGGCCCATGACCCCGGAGGAGCAGCGGCAGGCGCAGGCCAAGCAGCAGCAGGCCAAGCAGGAAGCGACCGAGAAACTCGCGCACCTGGTGCAGGAGCAGCAGCGCCGACGCCAGGAACACCCGGCCAAGAACCCCCAACAGGCAGCAGCCCAGCAGAAGGAAGACGATAAGCAGCTCAACCTGCTCGGCGTGAAAAACTACCGCGATTTCTTCCTGGCAGACCAGATTTCCAACGCGGTTCAAGCCCGGCAGCTCACGCCCAAAGCCCAGCAGACCCTGAAAAGCCTGAGCGTTAACCTGCTGAGCGATGCGTGGTGGCGCAAGCAGGAAGGGGCGCAGCTAGCGGAAAAAGTCAAGGCGTACAGCGACAGCCTGACCTCGCTCACGGCCGGCCTGCTTGGGTTCGACCTGGCCTCGCCCCCGCCAACGCCCGCCCAACTCGCGGCCAGCCAACTCGACGCCCTGCTGGCCAAAGGCACCTTTGACCAGCAGGCCGCCACGGAAATCATACAGGGGGTTGCCCTGGCCGAGAAGCTCATTGCCGGCCGAGGGCTGGCCGAGGCCGTGATGAACTTTAAAAGCCTGAACAGCAATGGTGCCGCCAGCCAGGAGCTACAGAGCGACCCGAAGAAGCTGCAGAAAGAAGTAAGTGCAAGCCTGCGCCGGGTCAACACGGAAATGCAGCACTACAACGCCCGAATTGTCACTTTGGCGAGGCTGTCCGCGGCTCAAAACGCCCTGTTTAATTCCACCTCCAATTACCTGGCGAAGAACGGTAACTGAGCTAGTAACTGCTGTTACGCAGGGCCTTCATCCAACGGCGTAACAGCAGTTATTAGGTAGGGCAGACAACCAATCGCAGGTTTAGAGCAGGGCCATTCGTGCTGTTTATTCGGCCGGGGCCGGGCCTTGCCGCAGGACAATTTCCCTCGTTCTGCGGCTTCGTAACGCTTCGCCCCTGGTGCGGTAGTGGGTTTCCGCTGCTGCTTGGTGGCCGGCATTTTTCACGCTCCTCCCGCGCAAACGCCGGGCCAGTGCCGACCTTTGCGCCAGCAATGCCTACTCGCTACCCCGCGCCCGCGTCCCATCCCTACAGTATCGGCTTCTGGCTGATGTGTTTGTCGTCGTTCCTGTTTTTTCTCAGCTTCAACCTGCTGCTGCCCGAGCTGCCCGACCACCTCACCCGGCTGGGCGGAGGCGAGTACAAGGGTTTCATCATTGCGCTGTTCACCCTCACGGCCGGCCTTTCGCGGCCGTTTTCGGGCAAGCTGGCCGATACCGTGGGGCGCATTCCGGTGATGGTATTTGGCTCGCTGGTCTGCTTCGTGTGCGGCTTCGTGTATCCGTGGGCGCTCACGGTAACGGGGTTTCTGGGGCTGCGGCTGCTGCACGGCTTCAGCACGGGCTTCAAGCCCACGGGCACGGCCGCCTTCATTGCCGACATCGTGCCCGTGGCCCGGCGCGGCGAGGCCATGGGCCTGCTCGGCGTTACGGGCAGCCTGGGCATGGCGGCCGGCCCGGCCCTGGGCTCGTGGCTGGCCACGCACTTCTCGCTGAACGTGATGTTCTACGTGTCGAGCGGGGCGGCGCTGCTCTCGCTGCTGGTGCAGGGCACCCTTACCGAAACGCTGGCCCCGGCCCAGCGCCGGCCCTTCCGCTGGAGCCTGCTGAAGCTGGATTGGAGCGAAGTGCTGGAGCCGCGCGTGCTGCCGGCGGCCGTGGTCACGCTGCTATGTTTGTTTCCGTTCGGGGCCGTGCTCACCGTCATCCCCGACCAGAGCCGGCTGCTGGGCCTCACGGGCAGCAGCAAAGGCTGGTTCTACCTGTGCTACACGGTGGCCTCGCTGGCCATCCGTCTGGTGGCGGGCAAGTCGTCGGATAAGCACGGGCGGGTGCGGGTGCTGCGCTGGTCGACGGCGGTGCTGGCCGTGGGGCTGGCCCTGCTGGTCCTCACGCCCTCGGTGCCGGTATTTTTGCTCGGGGCCGTGGTGTTCGGGCTGGGCACCGGGCTGAACTCGCCCACCCTCTACGCCTGGACCATCGATTTGAGCGACGAAACCCGCCGGGGTCGGGCCGTGGCCACCATGTACATTGCCCTGGAGGCCGGCATTGGCCTGGGCGCGCTGGCGGCGGGCTGGATATTCGCCAACCACGCGCCCCGCCTGCCCTACGTGCACGGCCTGAGCCTGCTGGCCGTCCTGGCCGCCCTGGTCTACCTGGCCCGCGTGCCCCTCGATACCCCCGCCAGCCACAAAGTGCCGCTCGTGGCCCGGGTTGGCCCGCGCGCCGAGGAAGTGGTGTAGTAAGTATTCCTGCACGACTGTTTAAATGAACCGAGCCATCGCGCCCAGCTCCCGAAACGGCGCTAGTTGAAGCCCAGGGCCACGCCGACTGACACCTCCACCCCACCAGGCGCGAGCAGCTTGATGGCATCAATGGTCGGCTGGTCGAAATTTCCTGACACGTACTCCACGGCGTCGCCGCTCAGGGAGATGCCGTAGCCGAGGCCGCCGAACATGGCAAAGCGGTGCACCGGCTGCCAGCGCATGCCCCCGCGCAGGTGCACCAGGGTGGCCGCTTTGTAGTTAATGACCCCGGAATTAGTGGGGCTATTATAGCCCCCGTTGTAGCCCGAATTGTTGTTGTTACTGGTAATGGCAATGTTATCGAGGCCGGTACTGCGCACCAGGTTGGCCCCCACCCAGCCCGACACTTTGCGCTCGGGCGTGAAGTAGTAGCGGGTGCCGATACCCAGCTTGCCGCCGGTCACGCTCAGGCCCGCCCCCACGTTGATATCGAGGTTGGCACTAGCCATTTCACTGAACTCCAGGCCCCAGCCGTAGGGAGCGCCCCAGCCCACCACCAGGGCCAGCGACGATTTCGGGTAGCGGCGGGGCACACTCAACGGGGCGCGGGCCACGGCCGGAGCGGGCGTGTAGCCCGGCGCGCTCGGGGTGGCCACCGGGGCCGGGTTGAGCACCGGCGGCGCGGTGTTGTCGGGGGTTTGGGCGTGGGCGGCGGTAGCCAGCAGGCTCAGGCCCAGGCCAGCCAGGAGCGGACGAAACGTCATCATAAGGAAAGGAAAATAGGAAGGAGAAACGCGGCCGGAATAATTAGCGGAGTAGCGGCACTTAGCGACGGTGCAAAGCTATTGGATGTGGGGGGAAAAACGGCATGGAATTGTCGTTTTTACAACTGCGGCCAGCCCCGGCCAGGAACCGGGTATGAAGCCTGCATGAATTCCCGGGAAAAGCTGGTAAGTTTAGGGTTCGGAAGAATGTCTCCCCCGCTCTGTTATGCCTTTCTCTGCTACTGCGCTGCGCTACTGGCGCGGTACCTGCCTTTTGCTGGCCTTGCTGCTGCCGGGCGTCCGGCCAGCGCACGGGCAGGCTGCGGTAAAATCCCCGGCCGACCCCATCAAATATGGTCAAATTGACGTCCGGGACCTGACCACCGCGCCCTTCGCGGCCGACAGCGGGGCGGCGGCCGTGGTGCTGTGCGACTACGGGCGCTCGCGCCTCAAAGGCCAGGGCGCGGGCTTTCAGGTAGTGTTTGAGCGGGTAACCCGAATCAAGATTCTCAGTAAGGCGGGCTACGACCAGGCCACGGTCGAAATTCCCCTCTACCATCGCGACAACGACCAGGAGAAGGTAACGAACCTGCGCGGCTGCACCTACAACCTGGTGAACGGCGTGGTGGAAAAAAACCGTCTGGAGCCCACCGGGGCCTTTCTGGAGAAACGTACCCCCACCGAGAGCGTGCAGCGGTTTACGATGCCCAACGTGCGCGAGGGCTCGGTGATTGAGTTTGCCTACACGCTGACCTCGGACTTCCTGTTCAATTTTCAGGACTGGACGTTTCAGCGCGACATTCCGGTGCGCTGGAGCGAGTACCGGGTCAGCATCCCCTCGTTTTACCGCTACAAAATCATCTGCCAAGGGGGCCGGCCGTTCGATGTGAACGAGGCTCGGACGGGTTCCACGAACCTGGTAGTGGACGACAAAGTGGCGAGCGGCGGCGGGATAGCGGCCGGGCAGGTAACCGGCAGCCTTACCGTGAGCGCCCTGACCGAAGAGCATCGGTGGGTGCTGAAAAACCTGCCCGCCCTGGTGCCCGAGCCCTACATGACCACGCCCCGCGACTACCTGGCCCGCCTCGACTTTGAGCTGGCCGGCGAGCAGTGGCCCGACCAGCCCTACCGCGACCTGACCGGCGACTGGGAAAAAATAAACCGCACCCTGCTGGCCGAAGAGGACTTTGGCCGCCGCATCGACCACGCCGGCTTTCTGCAAGCGCCGGCGCGGGCCCTGGCCGTGCAATACCCCATCGAGCGCGACCGGGCCGCGGCCGTGCGCGAGCTGGTGATGGCGGCCGTGCGCTACAATGGCACCGACCAACTCTACACCGAAGCCCCCCTGCGCAAGGCCTACGACGCCCACCTCGGCACCTCGGCCGAGGTGAACCTGCTGCTGCTGGCCGCCCTGCGCGATGCCGGCCTGATGGCCTACCCGGTGCTGCTCAGCACCCGCTCGCACGGGGCCATCAACCGCGACTTCCCGTTGCTGGACCGCTTTAATTACGTGGCGGCGGTGGTGAAGTTGGCCGTCGGCACCGACCTGCTGCTGGATGCCACCGCCCCGCTGCTGCCCGCCGGGGCCCTGCCCACCCGCTGCCTCAGCTACTGGGGCCGGGTGGTGGGCCCCACGCCCGCCACCAGCCGCTGGCTCGACCTCACGCCCACGCTGCGCCACGTGCACTACCAGCAGGTGAGCCTGGCGCTGGATGCCCAGGGCAACCTCAGCGGCACGGTGCACGAAGAGTATGGCGGCTACGCCGCCGCCGAAGAGCGGGCCAGCCTGGCCAGCCTGGGCGAGAAGAAGTACCTGGCCCAGGTGGCCCAACGCCACGAAGCCTGGACGCTGAGCGCGCCCGCGCTGGTGCCGGCCGGGCCGCCCGACCAGCCCCTGACCCTGAACTACGGGCTGCGCCAGCCCGCCGAGCACTCCGGCGGCGACCAGTACTATCTGCGGCCGCTGCACGATTTCGGCCCCGGCCAGAACCCTTTCCGGTCGCAGAGCCGCGCCTTCGACGTCGATTTCGGCATGGCCCACGAAGAAATCCTGGCCGTGACGCTGACCCTGCCGCCCGGCTACGAGCTGGCCGAGCCCCCCAAAAATGCCGTTATCTCGCTCCCTGACGGCACTGCCCGTTTCGTGTACAATGCCACCAGCACGGGCGCTACCGTGCAGCTGTTGAGCCGCTTGACGCTGCGCAGCCCCGTTTATGCCGCCGCGCAATACGCCGACCTGCGCGAGCTGTACCGCCTGATGCTGGCCAAGCAGGCCGAGCGCCTGGTGGTGCAGAAAAAGGCGGGCGGCTGAGCCGATAGCTGAGCCAGCCCACCCCTCCCGGTTATTTCCCGCTTATCCGTTTTATTTCGAATTCTTACTTCCTACTCTAATGTTTCTGCAATTTCGAACGCTGCCGGTACTGGCCGCCCTCACCCTCGGCCCGCTGGCGGCCTATGCGCAAAACGCACCCATCAAATATGGCCAGGTCGACCCAAAAGACCTGACGGCCGCGCCCTTTGCCGCCGACAGCGCCGCCGGGGCCGTGGTGCTCTGCGACTATGGCACCAGTGGCTTCCAGTACGTAAGCAACGACTTCCAGCTGCTGTCGGAGCGCACCACGCGCATTAAAATCCTGAAAAAATCGGGCTACTCGGCCGCTACCGTGGAGGTGCCCCTGTACCACCAGGGGCCGAATACCGAAAAAATCGGCAGCCTGCGCGGCACCACATACAACCTGGTGGGCGGCAAGCTGGTGAAAACCAAGCTCGACGTGGGTGCCAACGCCTTCGTGGAGGAACTGACGCCCAACGTGCGGGTGCGCAAGTTTACCCTGCCCGACGTGCGCGAAGGCTCGGTGATTGAGTTCAACTACACGGTGACCTCGGATTTCTTTTTCAACTTCCAGGACTGGACCTTTCAGCGCGACATTCCCGTGCGCTGGAGCGAGTTTCGGGCCAATATTCCAGAGTATTTCATCTATAAGAAGCTGTTGCAGGGCTACCACCGGCTGGAGGTGAAAACCGAGGAGGAAAACACCCAGACCTTCGCCATTCATTCGGCCGGCGGTTTCTCGGGCAGCGGCATGGCCACGCAACGCGAAGCGGCGACTACCGACATGGTGAATGCCCGTTCCACTTCTTCGCGCTGGGCCATGAAGGACGTGCCCGCGTTTCGCAACGAGCCCTTCATGACCACCTCCGAAGACTACGTCGACCGCATCAGCTTTCAGCTGGCGGGGCTGCGGTTTCCGGGCCAGGGCTACCGCAGCGTGGCCGACACCTGGAGCAAGGTGGAGCTGGAGTTGCTGGCCGACGACAATTTCGGGCAGCAGCTCGACCGGGCCGGCTTCCTCAAAGAGCAGTTGCGCCCGCTGGTGGCCAAATACCCCGACCAGCGCGAGCGGGCCGCCGCCGTGCGCGCCCTGGTGCTGAGCAGCGTGCGCTACGATGGCACCAACCGCTACTCGACCACCGCCTCGCTACGCAAAGCCTACGATGCCCACCACGGCACCGCTGCCGACGTGAACCTGCTGCTGCTGGCCGCCCTGCGCGGGGCCGACCTGCCGGCCCAGCCCCTGCTGCTGAGCACCCGCAACCACGGCCGCATCAACCAGAGCCAGCCGCTGATTGAACGTTTCAACTACGTGGTGGCCCTGCTGCCAATGCCCGGAGGCCCGGATTTGCTGCTCGATGCCACCGAGCCCCTGCTGCCCAGCGGCGTGCTGCCCGAGCGTTGCCTCAACCAGGCCGGCCGCCTCATTATGAAGAACCCGGCCGATAGCCGCTGGGTGGAGCTGCTGCCCGCCCAGCGCTATGTGCACTACCAGCAAGTAGCCCTGCGGCTCGATGCCCAGGGCAGCCTCAGCGGCAAGGTGCACGAGGAGCACGGCGGCTACGCCAGCGTCGATGCCCGCGGGGAACTCACCAGCCTGGGCGAGAAAAAGTACCTGGCTCAGCTGGTGGCCCCGCACACCGGCTGGACCGTGCCCAAGCTGACGGTGACGGACCGCGAGGACGTGACCAAGCCGCTGACCCTGGAGTACGAGTTCAACCAGCCCGCCGACGACAACACCACGGCCGGCACCCTTTACTTGAGCCCGCTACGCGACTTCGGCAGCGAGCAGAATCCCTTCCGGCACGACGACCGCCTGTTCCCGGTCGATTTCGGCGCGCCCCAGGACGAAACCACGATGATTACCCTGACCCTGCCCGAGGGCTACGAGTTGGCCGAAATGCCCAAGCCCGCTGCCATTGCCCTGCCCGACGGCGGTGGCCGCTACCTCTACAGCGTGGCTGCCGCCGCGCCCGGCACCGTGCAGATTACCAGCCGCCTGAACCTGAACAAGCCCGTGTACGCCGCCCAGGAGTACACCACCCTGCGCGAGTTCTACCGCCTGATGCTGGAAAAGCAAGCTGAGAAGCTGGTTATTAAGAAGAAGGCGTGATGACAGGTGTTAGGTGTTGGGTGTTAGGTGTTAGGTGTTAGGTGTTGGGTTTCAAAAGCTAAAGCAGTTGCAATGGAGCATAAGCCAATGGAGGAATTAGCCGTTTTTGCACGGTTTGAAGCCGTGGCAGAGCGGGTGTGGGCTGCTGTGCAAGCGTGGCGAACTCTGGCGCAGGATACAGTTGGTAAACAGATTATTCGTTCGGCCGATAGTATTGGGGCCAATCTGGTAGAGGGCGATGGTCGCTACAGCAAAGCTGATGCGCTGCATTTTTTCGTCATCGCCCGAGGCTCCGCCCGCGAAACTGCTTTGTGGGTGAAGCGCGCCAAATCCCGCCAGTTACTGACAGTTGCCGAAGCCACTGAAATCTCGCTCTTACTGGATGAAGGGATGCGTATGCTCAACAACCTCATCACCTACCGCCGTAGCACCCAACACCCAACACCTAACACCCAACACCCAACACCTAACACCTAACACCCAACACCCAACACCCAACACCTAACACCTACCGTGACCCCTCTCCTCCTTCTCCTCGCCGCCCTTCCCCTTGGCGGCCTGCGGGCGGCCCCCGCCCCCAAGTACCCGGTGGCTGACATTCCGGCGGTGCTGCGGGAAGGAGCGCACGCCGTGATTCGGGCCGATGACCACGTCGTCACCGTGAAATCGGCGAGCCGGCTGGTTGAAACCGTGCACCGGGCCATCACCATCCTCGACCCGGCCGCCGACGACCTGGGCCGCTTCGCCGTGCACTACGATGCCCTGAACACCCTGAACTACCTGCGCGGGGCCGTGTACGATGCCGAGGGCCGGCTGCTGCACCAGCTGCGGACCGCCGAAATCCACGACCAGGGCCTGGGCGACGCGGGCGGCAGCTTCATGACCGACGTACGTGTGCGCTATGCCGACCTGCGCCAGCCCCAGGGACCCTACACGGTGGAGTTCGACTACGAAGTCAGCTCCGACAATGCCCTGTTTTACCCCGACTGGCAGCCCCAGGATGAGGAAGGCGTGGCCGTGGAAACGGCCCACCTGCGCGTGAGCACGCCCGCCACCCTGCCCCTGCGCTACCAGGAACGGCACCTGCCCAAGGGCACGGCAGTGGAATACACCAGCCCCGGCAGCCAGGATGTGTACGAATGGACCCTGGCCAACCTGCCAGCCCTCGACGATGAGGAAATGGCCCCGCCCCTCACCGACCGCAGCCCCGCCGTGGTGCTGGCCCCCGGCGCATTTGAGGTGCAGGGCTACGCCGGCAACGCCACCACCTGGCAGGGCCTGGGCCAGTGGAGCTACGCCCTGAACGCCGGCCGCGACCAGCTGCCGCCCGCCCTCGTGGCCCGGGTGCAGGCCCTGGTGCAGGATGCCCCCGATGCCCGCACCCGCGCCCGCCGCGTGTATGAGCTGTTGCAGGGCAGCACCCGCTACATTTCGGTGCAGTTGGGCCTGGGGGGCTGGCAAACCTTCCCGGCCAGTGCGGTGGCGGGCAGCGGCTACGGCGACTGCAAGGCCCTGAGTAACTACACCAAGGCCCTGCTAGCCGCTGCCGGTGTGCCGGCCTACGTGGCACTCGTCGGGGCCGGCTCCGACCATGCCGACCTGCGCGCCGACTTCCCCAGCTCGCAGTTCAACCACGCCATTCTGTGCGCCCCGCTCGTTACGGCCGGCCGGCCCGATACGCTGTGGCTGGAATGCACCAGCCAGACCGAGCCGTTTGGCTACATGGGCAGCTTCACCGGCAACCGGCACGCGCTGCTGCTCACACCCGAGGGCGGCCGGCTGGTAGCCACCCCGCGCTACGGCGCGCGCGAAAACCGCCTGGAGCGCCGCGTCGACCTGACGCTCGATGCCAGCGGCAGCGCCACGGCTACCGCCCGCACCCTGCGCACCGGCCAGGAGCAGGACCTCTACGCCCAACTGCTGCACGAGTTGGGCGCGCCCGACCAGAAGAAGTACATCGTCGACCACCTCCGGCTGCCCACCTTCACGCTCACGCGCTGCACGCTGGCGGCGGCCCCGGCCGGCACATTGCCCGGCGTAGTCGAAAACCTGAGTTTAGCGCTGCCGGGCTTTGCGCCCCCCAGCGGCAAGCGTGTGTTTCTCACGCCCAACCTGTTCAGTCGCCTGCCGGCCCTGCCCGCCCAGATTGGCGAGCGCCAGGCCGACCTGTGGCTGCCCCAGGCCAGCCTGCACACCGATACCGTACGCCTGCACCTGCCCGCTGGCTTCAAGCCCGAAAACCTGCCCGCCCCGGTGCAGCTCAACACCGCCTACGGCATCTACTCCACCCAATACGCCACCCTGCCCGACGGCACCATCCAGTACGTGCGCCGCCTCGAGTTGAAGCGCGCCCGCCTGCCCCAGGCCACCTACCCTGCCTACCTCGAATTCCGCCGCAAAATCAGCAGCGCCGACAAAGCCCAGGTGGTGTTGGTGAAAACGGAGAGCTGATTGGGGGTTGGGGGTTAAAAGAACGTTATGCTTTATCTGGCGTCCGCTTGTCAAAGCATCTCTACCGCTTCGTTGAGTTGACTGAAATCCTACTGCGTTAGAGATGCTTCGATAAGCGGACGCCAGATAAAGCATAACGGCCTTTTTTTCAGTATGTTTACCTTCTGCGTGACTACTTAAAACCTATTTGCAGTTACGCGCTCTGCGCCAACCAGTACATCAGCAAAGAAGCCCGTTTCCGGCCGGAAACGGGCTTCTTTATGCAAGGCGGCTGGTGCCCGGCCCGCGTTAGCGGGCTATACTCAGGCGCTTGGCGAAGGTGCCATCGGCCGTGTGCACCACTACTTGGTACAGGCCGGTGGGCAGCGCGGCCGTACCGATAGTTACCTGCTGGCTGCCGGCGCTCAGCGGGCCGGCGGCGGGCGTGGCCACGATGCGACCCAGGGCATCCACTATCTCAACCCGCACCACCGAGGGGCGGGCCAGCTCGAACGACAGGAGCGTTTGGGCCGTGGCGG
Source organism: Bacteroidota bacterium (assembly GCA_030853845.1). GTDB lineage: Bacteria > Bacteroidota > Bacteroidia > Cytophagales > Hymenobacteraceae > Hymenobacter. The sequence goes on from JALYUI010000194.1 coordinate 11,588, forward strand.
GGTTGGGAGCCAGCGTGGCAGCCTGGGCAGCGGCGCTGTTGGCCACGGCCGAAACGGTGCCGGGGCGCAGCGTCACGTCGTCGACGTACAGGCTGTTGCCGTAATTGCTGGTGGCGCGCAGGGCTAGCATGGCGGTAGCCGGCACGGCACTCAGGTCGACGGTTACCAGCTTCCACTGGGCCTGCGTGGGCACGAAGCGCGCAGTAGTGGGCGGCGCGGTGGCCAGCGTGGCCCCGGCCTGGTTCCAGACCGAAGTCCAGGACGTGCCGCAGTTGGTCGAGTACATTACATCGAGCCGGTCGACTTCCGTCGAATACTGCGCGTAGGCCACGTAGAAATCGAGCAGCCGGTTGCCGCTGGGCAGGTTGCCGGCCGGCAGCAGGGCATAGTTTGCTTCGCCCGAGGGAAAGTCGTAGTTGTTGTGGTACAGCATGTAGTGGCTGCTGCCGTGGGCCGTGGTACCGTTGGCACTACCGGCCAGGGTCCAGTTGCTGTTGTTGGCATTGGCATCGTAGAGCAGCTAGTTGGGGGGCAGCGCGCCGGCATTTTCGAAGCCGGTGGCCAGGGGCAGCGTCGTGCCAATGGTGTTATACACGTTCACGCTGGCGCTGGCTTTGTTGTTGCCACCGTTCACGTCGACTACGCCATTGGGACGGGCCACCGAGTCGGCTACCACGTGCGTGCCGGGCGTGGCGCTCAGCGTAGGCAGTGCAACGCTGGTGGTGGCCTGCGCGGCCAGCGAGCCAGTCCAGTTATAGGTCTGCCAGGTGCCGGCGGATGCGGGTAAGGTTTGAGGCCGCAGATAAGCACTGGGCACTACTGGACCGCTACATCCCCGGGTTCCTGACAAACCCCGGAACTGCTCATCTCGATAGCTTGGGCGTTGGCTTTTATGGCTTCCGGGTTCGGTAGCCGCGAGCTTTTCGCGTAATAACAGTGACTACTGCGCCTGCTTACTCCCTTTCCTTACCCAAAACTCCTATAACTCTCAAAGCACCGGCCGGTCGGCTTGTCCTTACCCAAATCTATTTTTTGACTTCCTGAAGGTCGTTCAGTGGACTTTTTGGGCCTGTTGATACCGCTTGAAAAGCAATAAGCCGGATGGCCACAACTCAAAAG
>JALYUI010000478.1 GCA_030853845.1 Bacteroidota bacterium
GCGTCAGGCCAGTCGCGGCCCGCCATTTGCGCTCGGTCGTAAGACGTGATACGGAAAGATGCATGGATTAAATCAGAAGGTTTTTTCGCAAATTTATTCCGTTTTTCCCCTCGCAACAACTCTATTAGCTACTCAACCAAAGACAGCAAATTTGTAGACGAACTCTCTGCAGAGCTAGTAAAAAACCGCATTCAGGTATGGCTTGATAAATGGGAAATGCAGCCAGGCGATTCGCTTATTGACAAAATTCAGAACGGTATTTCCGACTCATCATTCCTTCTTGTAGTGCTCTCAAATAATTCAGTTGAGAGTGAATGGTGTAAGAAGGAACTGAATTCAGGACTTATGAGGGAATTGAATGAGAAAAAAGTTGTTGTCATTCCGATACTAATTGACAATTGCAAAATACCTCTATTCCTTCAAGAAAAAGTTTATGCAGATTTCAGAGAGGATTTTAATTCAGGATTAAAATCACTATTACGACCTCTTTCAAAACTCTTTTCTGAGCATATGGGAAGGCAGACTAAAAACGAAATTGTCACCGATTATGCAGTTAGTTGGGGACTAAATGAAAATGGAAATTTCTATCTTAATATTGACTTAGTAAACTGGTATGAGAAAGCACGAAAATCATTTTTACTACAAATACAAGTTATAGGGTGCAAAAATGCAACCACAAGATATTTGCAACAAGTAAAATCCGGATTAAACTGGTTGATGAAGGAAACCGTTATATCGGTGATTATCGCAAGTAAAGATTTTAGAGAGTTAAATATTCTTGTGGACAAGGATGAGGTTCATAACAGCTATTTCAAAACAAAAGACATCAAAATGGATATTTCTTTCGATATAAATTTACGGGCGGTACTTATGGGTGAGGATAATGGTAACGACATTTTGATAAATTTCATTGACTTTTTAGAAATGCTCGATAGTAGTAGGAGTGAACGAATGCAGAGCAAGTAATTTCTAATTGAAACAAAAAAGCCGCCCGCTCCCCAACCGGAAGCGGGCGGCTTTATTTCCAATCCTGCCGAAACTTACGCCGCGGCCGGTTTCTCCTTGCCGCTCCCGCCGGAGTTGATGATTTTGCGGGCCTGGGTGTAGCCGTTGTAGCGCGTCACCCCCAGTTTCAGACTGGCGGCGTGTCCGCACCGGCGGTTTGGCGAGTGTCTTGCGCGCCCTGGCAGCTTGCAGAGCGCCGCTTGAAGGGGAATCAAAAAGATGTCATCCGAAAATGGAGTTCCCCCAAGGGGGATTCAAAAAAATGTCGGCTAAAAATTGAGTCCTCCCCCTTGAGGGATTCAATTTTTAGCCGACATTTTTTTGAATCCCCTATTTCTTCGCTAGCAACTGCCCCCGACCGGTTCATTCCGCAGCTTGGGCTAGCTATACCCTGGCAAATCCCTCGTACCCGGCGCACAGCGGCTAGTTGGGCCGTTGCAACGATTTTTCCAGCGGCATAGGGCGTCGGCTACCTTCGCCTTCCGAAAAAGCACTCACGCTTTCACCACCAGCAGAAACAGCCAATGGAAACGTATATCGTGGATTCCTTTACGACCGAGCCGTTCAAGGGCAATCCAGCCGCCGTGTGCTTTCCCCGGCAGGAGCTGGCCGAGGCGGCGATGCTGAAAATCGCCCAGGAGTTTGGGCTTTCGGAAACGGCTTTCGTGCGGGAAACGGGTACGGCCGGCGTTTATGCCATCCGCTATTTCTCGCCAAAACAGGAAATTCCCCTCTGCGGCCACGCCACCCTGGCGGCGGCCAAGGTGCTGTTCGGACAAACTCCGCAGACCGCCCTGCACTTCCTCACCCACGAGCAGGTCGACCTGCCAATTACCCGCCAGGGCGAGGACATCACCATGCAGTTTCCGGTGTACGACACCGAGCCGGCCACCGCGCCGCCGGCCCTGCTGGCCGCCCTGGGGCTGCCCACCATCCGCAATGCCGCCTGGAGCCCCAAAAACCGCATTCTCCTCCTGGAAATTGCGGATGACCAACTCCTGGCCGCCCTCCGGCCCGACTTCACCGCCCTGCTGCAATCGCACACTGGCCTCAACGGCGTGCTGGTGACGGCCCCGGCCAGCCAAGCCCCCTACGACTACCACTACCGGTATTTCTGGCCCTGGGCTGGCACCAACGAGGACCCCGTCACGGGCGGCGTCCAAACGTTTCTGGCTAAATACTGGGCCACCCGGCTTCACAAGCCGGTGATGCGGGCGTTCCAATCCTCCACCCGCACCGGCGCCATGCAGGTCGAGCTGCGTGCCGATACCGTGCTACTCACTAGCCAGGCCGTCATCGTGCTCGAAGGCCGGCTGCCCGCCTTCGCTTAACCCGCCCGCTCATTGCTCCCCCGCCATGCTTACCACCGACCTACAAGCCCTCTTCGACCGCGACCTGAACAAGCTGCAACAGGAAATCGAGGCTTACCAGCACGAGCCCGCCCTGTGGCGCGTCGCGCCGGGCATCAGCAATTCGGCCGGTAACCTTTGCCTGCACCTCCTCGGCAACCTCAACACCTACATTGGCGCGGAGCTGGGCCACAGCGGCTACATCCGGCACCGCGAGCTGGAGTTCTCGCGGAAAGATGTGCCCCGCGCCGAGCTGGTGCAGGGCATCGCGGCTACGCGCCGGGTGGTGGCCGCCACCCTGGCTCAGCTGCCCAACGAGCAGCTGAGCCAGGAATATCCGCTTCTGGTGCTGGCCGCTAAAACCTCTACGGCCTTTTTCCTCCTCCACCTAGCCACCCACCTCACGTACCACCTGGGCCAAATAAACTACCACCGCCGGTTGCTGGATGCCGGAAACCGAAGCGCTGTTTAACCGCTAGCGCCAGCCTGCCCGGCCTAGGGCAGCGGCGGACATGGGAGCTTCTGTGGCAGCGGGAGGTGGTGCCGAAAACGGGATATTGGCCCCAACCCTCTCCCGCCC
>JALYUI010000491.1 GCA_030853845.1 Bacteroidota bacterium
CCATAAAACGGGTCAAATGGGCTTTAACGGCACGGGGACGCGGACTACAAAGTCCGCGCTACTGACCGCCGCGTAACAGCAGTTACATACTCCGCAACTAATAAGCTGGGGGCGGATTTATTCCCAACTGGCGCGAGTTTAGCGCCGCGTAACTCGTGACCAACGATACCGGGAGGCTGTGCCTCCTCCGGTCGCGCCGTTGAACCATGCTTCACCGCCATCATGCTACCGGGCGAGTTGAAAAATCGCGTCATAGCCGACATGGTTATGCAGCGCTAAAACCGAGCCAGTGAATACCTTACGTCCCCGGCTTCAGCCGCTGGAAGGCATTGTTCAGCACTTCAGCCCAGGTGGGGTGGGCCAGAATCATGTTCTCCAGCTCCTGGTAGCGCAGCCCGCCGGCCATCGCCAGTTGGAACATGGTCATAATTTCGCCGCCCTGCCCGCAGAACACGGCCGCGCCCAGCAGCCGGTCGTCGTCGCCCACCAGCACCTCCACGAAGCCTTCGGTTTCGCTCGTCTGCACGGCCCGGCCAATGGTGCTGGCCGGCAGCCGGCTCACCCGGTAGGCGATGCCCTGTTCCTTCGCCTGGCTCTTCGAGAGCCCGATGCGGCCCAGCTGCGGCTCGGTGAATACCACGTAGGGCAGGGGCCGGCCGGCGGTGCTGCGCTGGCCGCCGTGCAGCAGGGCATCGCGCACAATGCGGTAGTCGTCGTAGCTGATGTGGGTGAACTGCGGGCCGCCCTTCACGTCGCCCAGCGCGTACACGCCGCGCGGGCCGGCCTGTAGGTGCTCATTCACTTCGATGTAGCCTTTTTTATCGAGCTTGATTTCGGTGTTTTCCAAGCCGAGGGCGTCGGTATTGGGGCTGCGTCCCACGGCCACCAGCAGGTGGCTGCCGCGCAGGCGGCGCTCGCCGTCGGGCGTGTCCACGGTCAGGGTGAGGGTGCCGTCGGGGGCGCGGTGCACGCGGCGGGGCTGGGCGTGCAGCACCATTTCTACGCCGGCATCGGCCAGCAGGGTTTGCAGGGGCTGGCTCACGTCGGCATCCTCGCGAGCCATCAGGCGCGGGTTGATGTCGACAATGGTCACGCGCGAGCCCAGCCGCCGGAACATCTGTCCGAACTCGACCCCGATGTAGCTGCCGCCCAGAATCAGCAGATGCGCGGGCTGCTCGGTGAGGTGCAGCAGCAGCGAGTCGCTGGTGAGGTAGCCGCTGTCGGCCAGGCCGGGCAGGTTGGGCACGGCGGCGCGGGTGCCGGTATTGATGAAAATCAGTGGGGCCGTGAGCAGCTGCTCGCCACCGTCCCCATCGGCCAGTGCCACCCGTAGCGTGTGCGCCGCCGTGAAGAGGGCGTGCCCTCGAATGAGCGTGATATTGTTGTGCGGCTCCGTAAGCCGGTTGTGCAGGCCATCGCGGGTGTGCTGGCGCAACCGGTGCATGCGCTCGATAACAGCCGCGAAGTCAACCTCCGGCGGGCTGCTGCCGATGCCGAATTCGGCGGCCGTGCGCACGGCGTGGGCGCGCTCGGCCGAGGCCAGCAGGGCCTTGGTGGGCGCGCAGCCGTAGTTAACGCAGGAGCCGCCCAGGTAAGCGCCCTCGATGAGGGCCACCCGGCGGCCGGCATCGGCCAGGGCGTAGGCCAGGGGCGTACCGGCCTGGCCGGAACCAATAATGAGGGCATCGAAAGCAGTTGCAGACATGGGCAATGGGATGGGAAAGCGTTGGCAATGCATACGGCCCCGGCCGGGCCAGCGCCGGCAGCCGGGGTGAATTTCGGGGAAAGTCCGGCAGAAACACGAAATTGCCGCGTCGGGCGTTAGTTCGGCCTTTGCTTTCATTTCCTGCTGCTCTGCATGAAGCTTTCCCTTTGCCTGGCCGGCCTGTCGGCCCCGCTGTTGTTTACCGGCTGTGCCTCGCTGTATTTCCCGCCGCCGCCGCACGCGCCCATGCTCACGCACCAGGGCGAGTTCTACGGCACCGTGAGCACCAACCAGCACACCAACTACGCCCTGCAAGGGGCCTACGCTCTCACCAACCACCTGGCCGTGGCGGGCACGTTCTCGTCGCTGCACCGCCGCCGCGGCAACCAGACCAGCAACACCGACTTTGGCGAAGCCAGCGTGGGCTACTTCACCCGCCTGCCCGACAAGCGTGTGCTCGAAGTGTACGTGGGCGGCGGGGGCGGGGCCACCCAGCGCATCGAGCGCAACGATGCCCAGGTGGCCACCCGCACCCTCGAAGGCAGCCTCTCCAAAGTATTTGCCCAGGTAAACTACGCCCGCAAAAAACAGCAGACCCTCCACCTGTTCAACCGCGACTTCCCGCTCACCTACGGCGCGGCCCTGCGTCTGAGCTACATGCAGCTCAATAACTTCCGGATTGACAAAATGCCCGCCCCCGGCGAAAACAACGTGTTTTTCGAACCCATCACCTTCACCCGCACCCAGCTTTTCGGCCCCGTGCAGCTGCAGCTGATGAGCGGCCAGATTCTGGGCTTCCGCCATAACCAGTTTCTGAAAGCCGCCAACTCGGTGTTCCAGGTCGGTGTTGTCATCAACCTGGATAAGAACACCACGCTGGACGAGTAGCAAAGGGTTGTAGGCGTAATTGGGAAGTCTGATAATAGTCGGGCCGGATAAGGCAATATGATGAAATAGGGTGCTATTGCAGAAAATATAAAGTGAATAGGGAGTAGCTGAAAAGTCAGATGGTTGCAACTATCGGTTTGTAAAAAGCGGAAAGCACCGGCTTCCTTTGGAGCATCATTAAAACCCCGGAGATAGGGCGGTTCCAATCAGCTTTTCTCACTTTTCTTCTGCAGGCTTCATGTCAACCCTTACCCGTTTTTCCGTTCTCGCTTTCGTTGGCACTGCCTCACTCAGCAGTTGTGCGGTGTATAAGCCAACAATTCCTTGCACGCCGCTGGTCACGCAGGCGGGCCAGGTAGAAATCGCCACCTCGCTCCAACTCGCTTCTTCTTTGGAAGCCAGCGTTGCCTGGTCGCCCGTCTCCCATCTTATAGTCCTTGGCGAAGCCGGGTATGATTGTGGGGGAAATACCCACGCCAAAGCCGGCTTCGGAATAGGAGGGTACCAGCTGGTAGGAAAGGACAAAACGCTTTATCTCGGAGCTATCGGCGGAATCGGCTCCGCGACGGTAGATGTCAAAGGCGTTACCGGCAGCTATTTCAATGCCGCTTATCCGAGTATTAGCGCTGATTACACAAACTACTACGGCCAACTCTACGCCGCGCATCTGGGGCGGGTGAGCTTTGGCGGAGCTCTAAGAACCACTTTCGTCAACTACCAAAACGTAGTGCAGGACGGGCAGCCAGTCGAAACGCAAACCCGCTTCTTTTTGGAGCCCTGTGTCTTCGTCCGCTTTGGGCGTGGTCCAGTTCAGTTTCAGGGTACTATCGGGGGTTCCGAACCCGTGATGCAGGCGAATCAAAAACTAGACGGTAGCAGTAACCTCGAAGACCAACTGTTCCCTCAAAGCCGGATATTCGGTGTTGGACTGGTAATCAGGCCGCACCTTTTCACAAAGCACCAGTAATGCCTCTCGTCAATGAAGCTTTACGGCAATGAAAAATTCAGTCCAGCCACAATTCTTGAAATACTTTTCCAGTCTCCTGATTCTTGTTCTGGCCGGTAGCGCACTCAGCAGTTGCGCCGTGTACCAGCCCGCTACCCCCAGCACCCCCTTGCTGCGGAGCCAGGGCGAAGCGGAAGTGACGGCGGCGGTGTTGCCGCCGGGCAAGTTGGAAGTCAGCGCCGCCTGGGTGCCGGCCACCAGCATCCTGCTCACCGTGGAAGGGAGCGTGCTGCAAACCGGCGGCAACGACTCGGGCAGTAGTGCCAATTCGGAGGACCAGAACCAGCACCGGCAGGCGGGCGTGGGCTTTGGCACCTATCGGCTGCTACGCGCCGATAAATCGGTTTACCTGGGCATTGTGGGTGGGATGGGGATTTCCTGGGCCAGTATTTACAGCGGTGAGTTTGATTCCAATACGCTGGCATTCAGTCGAAACCAGCAGCTGACGCTTTATGAGGCTACTTACCAACGGTCGTACTGCCAGCTGTACGTAGCCAAAACCGTCCGCCTGCTAAGCTTCGGCGCTTCACTACGCAGTACGTTCGTGCACTACCGCACGCTGACGCGCAACGAGGTGCCCATCTCCGCTGCCGCCAGCTTCTATCTGGAGCCCACCCTCTTTCTGCGTTTTGGCCGGGGCAAGTGGCAAGGGCAGGCCACGGTCGGCCTTTCCGAGCCCAATGCCATCGACCACCAAAGTCCTGACTACGCTAAGGTGTCGCCCATTTCGGCCATTGTGAGCGGGGGCGTGGTCTTTCGTCCGGACCTGCGAAAGCACCGCGAGGCTGCAACGGCCTGGTAGCGCCGTTAGGCCCTGCACCACCGGCAGGCCTTGCCCGGCCAACGCGCTGATTGCAGATGCGCGCAACGTAACTGATTCAGCCGAAAGGCTCTACTGCCTACAGGTCATCGCAGTGGCCTTTCAGTGAAAAGTAGTCTGGCGTTGGCCGTGCTAAAGTTGTGGGCGATGAGAAGTTATCTTGCTTACTTCTCACCCGGTTTCCTTAATTTGAAACCGGAATCCACACCAGGCTACTCCATTTTCATGCAAATCAATTTCCTGCGAGCCTGTCTGCCGCTGGCCGGCACCGCCCTGCTCGGCAGTTGCGTAACCACCTACGTGCCGACTGTGCCCAGCACTCCTCTGCTCAACCGAGGCCAGGTCGAAATTACCGCCGGCCTGCGCGGCATTCAAAACGCGGAGGTGGGAGCGGCCTGGTCGCCGCTGCCCCACGTATTGCTTACGGGGGAGGTGGCGGCGGCTATCTCGCCGCAGGAAACAACCTACACCGACCCGCAGGGCGGTACCAATACCACTTATACCGACTCGCACCGGCAGGGCGGCGTGGGGCTGGGCCTTTACCAAACCGCGCCCGGCCGCAGCTATCTGGCCCTGATGGGTGGCATCGGCTGGGGCCACACCAACTTCTTTGCCCAGGACGACTACGCGGTGGCCTCCCCATTTTTCCCGTTGCCGGTGCCTACCCGGCAGGGCGTGTACGATGCCCGCTACCGGCGCTACTACGGGCAGGTATACCTGGCCAGCCCCGAGGCTGAGAGAGGCCCGCGTTTCGGTGCCTCGTTCCGCACCGTCTGGCTCGACTATACCCACTTCACCTACGCCGACCAGCCCGTGATAGTACCCCAAACCCGCGTTCTCGTCGAGCCGTCGGTTTTTGTGCGCTTCGGGCGGGGGGCGCTGCGCTATTTCGCCACCGCCGGCCTCTCCCTGCCCCTCACCACCAACCACGCCAACCCCTACGATAAGCGCGTCGCGTCCCAATCGTACCTGTTCAGCGGCGGCATCATCTTCCGACCCGATTTGCTGAAGCATCGCCGGAAATAGGCGCAGCCCGGGCTTGCGCGCCAGTACCACGCAAAAAGGCCCGGCAATCGCCGGGCCTTCTAAAGGGAACTACCCACCGGGCTACTTGCCGCCCAGCACGCGCAGCATGGTGTCGCCAATCTCGGCGGGCGAATCCACGACGTGGATGCCGCACTCACGCATGATGGCCATTTTCGCGGCGGCCGTGTCGTCGGCACCGCCTACGATGGCACCGGCGTGGCCCATGCGGCGGCCGGGAGGGGCGGTCTGGCCGGCAATGAAGCCCACGACGGGCTTCTTGTTGCCGGTTTCCTTAATCCAACGGGCGGCTTCGGCTTCCATGCCGCCGCCGATTTCGCCAATCATCACGATGCCTTCGGTTTCGGGGTCATTCATCAGCAATTCCACGGCCTGCTTGGTGGTGGTGCCGATAATGGGGTCGCCGCCGATGCCGATGGCCGTGGTCTGGCCCAGGCCGGCTTTGGTAAGCTGGTCGACGGCTTCGTAAGTCAGCGTACCCGACTTAGATACGATGCCGATTTTGCCTTTGGTGAAGATAAAGCCTGGCATAATGCCCACTTTGCACTCGCCGGCGGTCATCACGCCGGGGCAGTTCGGCCCAATCATCGTCACCGAAGGGCGCTCCGAGAGGTACTGCTTCACGGCAATCATGTCCTTAGTCGGGATGCCTTCGGTGATAGTGATAATCACCTTGATGCCAGCGTCAGC
>JALYUI010000501.1 GCA_030853845.1 Bacteroidota bacterium
ATGCTGAACGCAGTGAAGCATCTCTACCGCAATAGTAAAATTGATTACTAGTGCGGTAGAGATGCTTCACTGCGTTCAGCATGACGTTCTGCTGAGTAGAAATTCTAGCTGCTTAAAGCTTCTCCGACACCTGCCCGGAAATCTGCTTAGCGGTGCGCAGGGCCTGGAATTCGGCCTGGGCCGAGCGGATGGTGAGCTTATCGTCGAGCGAGAAGGTGGGGCGCAGCTGGTCGTAGCGGCCGTTCAGGCTGGCCAGCACGGCGGCGGCCTGGTTCCATTCGGTGGGTTTCCAGCCCCGGCGGTCTTCGCGCACTTTCTCGATGAAGCGCGAATAGGCATCGACCAGCTGCGGGCCGGTGAGCTTGGCAACGGTGGTGGCCTCGCGGTAGAAATCCGATACCGCCGTGTCGCTGGCGGCCCCGGCGCTGCTGGTTTCGGCGCTGCTGCTGCCGGCGGTGCCGGCCGGAGTGGTGCCCACGGGCACGGTGGTGGTGCGGGTGGTGCGCCGGATTACCTTGCCGGTGTTGGGGTCGAGGTCTTCGGTTACCTCCGTAACCTGCTCGGTGCCGGGCTTGATGGTGGTGGCCGGGGTGGTGGTTTTGGCGGGGGCGGGCTTGGTTTGGGCGGCCAGGGTGAGGGGGGCGGCCAGCAGGAGGGTGGCGAGGAGGCGGCTGTTTTTCATCGGGAAGCGGGAAGATGAGTGATGAGGCGGCGGTTGGCAAACTCCGTGCTACAAAATAACGGTGGTTTGGCGGGAAAAATTATGCTATCCTTACGGGCCGGCCGGGTGGCCGGCCGTGCCCCGGGCGGGGGCGCGGTCTTTTTCTTTCCTGTTCCCCCCATTTTATCCCATGCAAGGAGCCTATTCCACGTATTTCGAGAACCCCTTTCTGGCCCTGCGCATGGGTCGGCCCGACTACAAGGCCCAGGCCCAGTACAGCCTGCGCACTAGCCGGGAGGCCGCCCTCGGAGCGCCCTTCACCCCGCTGCTGGCGGCGCTCGAAACGGCCATCACCGGCTTCGACGAGAACCTAACCGACCGCAACCAGTCGACGGCCGGCGGCACCGAAGCCTACCACAAGGCCCGCACTGCCTGGCTCGAATTCGTGGACGACACCATGAAGGACTACGTGACGCCCAAGCTGCGCAAGCTGCCCGTCTATGCCGACTTCAAAAAGTTCGGCAAGAGCAAGCTCACCGCCCTCAACCAGCCCAGGCTGCTCACCGAATCGAAGCTGCTGCTGGCCCTCTACGCGGCCCAGCAAAAGGCGCTTTACCCCACGCTCGGGGCCGATGCGCAGCAACTCTACGACGCCCTGGATACCGCCGACGAAACCCGCGACACCCAGGACGGCGACATCACCGACGCCCAGCTGGCCCTGGCCGACGACCGCGCCGCCATTGCCCACGCCCAGCGCCGCCTCAAGGCCCAGTTGGAGCTCACGTTCGAGAAGCCGGAAAAGGTGTACAGCTTTTTTGATTTCTCGGCGGCCAAGGTCAACAAGTCCGGTAAGGTGAAGGTGATTGCCGGGCCTCCCGCTGCCTGATAGCGGAAGCTCCCGCACGCCCGTGCCACTGGCTGCCTACTTCTCTTAAAGCGTTGCGCACGGGCGTGCTAGGCACTTCAGCACCTACCAAAGCGGCCCGCACGGGCGTGCCGGGCGCTTCCGGGAGTGGGGGCAGTGGCCCGCACGCCCGTGCGGCGGGGTTCCGCATTCCCCAAGGCCGTCTGCACGCCCGTGTGGGCGGCTTTGGTAGGTGTGAGAGGTGGCCCGCACGGGCGTGCGGGGCTCCTAATGGACGTGTGCCAGCAATGACTTCGCGAACCTAATCGCGCCATGAGCGGAGCGGATGACATAAAAGCCACCGTTAAAGTGAACTAGTAGAAAGTGCGTTATTGGGAGCGTATTGCCTTCCCACAGCTCTCATTTATGATTACCCGCGAGAAAGCCGCTCTCTTCATCGCCTGTGACTTCTCCTCCGATTGGTTGATGCGCCACGGCACCCCGCACGGCCGGGCACTAGCCACGCGGGCGGAGTGGGGGCTAGTGCTCAACTACGTCGAGTCGGCCTGTCGCATCCGGCGGCAACACTTGGTAGAACCTTCGCATCACCTCATTCACGTCCTCCACGAACGGGAAGATGCCCTAATGGGCGCATGTGAGAGCATGGACGTATTTCAAGTACTGTGGGAAGCCGTCAAGCGGCATTATGAGGCCATGGACAAAGAACCCACCTGGTTCGAGCGCGTGCTGGAGTGGATGGCGCGCCAGTTGTAAGACAGATAAGAGAAAACGCTCCTTTTCCCTGAACCCATAACAACTAGCCAATATTAGGTGCCCAAGAGCCCCTTTAGGAGCGGGGGAGTTTAAGAAACTCGTCTGCGAAGCAACGTTTACGAAACCGGCAAAGCAGATGTGTTTCGTGAACGCACTAAAATAACCAGCAGCTACAGCACCAGCAGGTGCCAGCCAACTACCCCAGCGCCTCCGCCAGGGCCTCTTTCACGCGGCGCAGGTCGCCGTCGGTCATGGCCGTGCCGCTGGGCAGGCACAGGCCCCGGGCAAAGAGGTCGGCGCAGACTTCACCGCCGTACATGGGGGCCTGCGCGAACAGGGGCTGCAGGTGCAGGGGCTTCCACAGCGGCCGGCTCTCGATGTTGCGGGTTTCGAGGTGCCGGCGCAGGGTTTCGGGGGTGGGGGCGGGAGCGTGGTTCTCCGGGTCGGGCGAAGCGAGCAGGATGGTGGTGAGCCAGCGGTTCGAGCGGCTGTCGACCGGCTCGGGGGCCAGTGCCACGCCCAGGCCCGGCAGGCCGGCCAGGTGCTCGCGGTACCAGTCGAAAATCTGGCGGCGGCGCTTCACCCGCTCGGGCAGCAGCTCCATCTGGCCCCGGCCGATGCCGGCCAGGATGTTGCTCAGGCGGTAGTTGTAGCCCACTTCCGAGTGCTGGTAGTGGGGGGCGTCGTCCTTGGCCTGGGTGGCCAGGAAGCGGGCGCGCTCGGCCAGGGCGCGGTCGTAGGTCACGAGCGCGCCGCCGCCGCTGGTGGTCAGAATCTTGTTGCCATTGAAGGAAAATACCCCCAGCCGGCCGAAGCCGCCCAGCGGCTGCTGCTCCCACTCCGAGCCCAGGGCCTCGGCCGCGTCTTCGAGCATCGGAATGTCGAATTCACGGGCCAGGGCCAGGATTTTGGGCAGCTTCGCCGGCATGCCGTACAGGTGCACCAGGATGAGGGCTTTGGGCTTTTTGCCTTGCGCAATCCGGTCCTCGATGGCCTCGCGCAGGCGCACCGGGCACAGGTTCCAGGTGTCGGCCTCGCTATCCACGAACACCGGGGTGGCCCCCAGGTACAGAATGGGGTTGGCCGTGGCCACGAACGTGAACGAGGGGCACAGCACCTCATCGCCCGCGCCCACGCCCAGCAGCAGCAGCCCCAGGTGAATAGCGGCCGTGCCCGAATTGAGGGCCACGCAATACGGCACGCCCACCGCCGCGCAGATGTCGGCCTCGAAGCCCGTGATATTCGGGCCGGCCGGGGCCACCCAGTTGTCCTCAATGGCCTTGTGCACGTAGTTCAGCTCGTGCCGGCCGAGGTGAGGAGGGGACAGGTAGAGACGGTCGTAATCCTGGCTACGCATGACGCTTCGCTTAATGAAGAATTAGAAATGAGGAATGAGGAATTGAGGCAGCAGCTGAAAACAAGAATTCTTCATTCTTCATTCTTCATTCTTAATTCCCTCGCGGGTACGCCCACGGCGGTTACGTTGGCCGGCAGGTCGCGCACGGCCACGGCACCCGCGCCCACGATGGTGTTTTCGCCCACCCGCACGCCCTGAATCACGGTGGCATTCGTACCAAGGTACACCCCGCGGCCCAGCCGGGC
>JALYUI010000506.1 GCA_030853845.1 Bacteroidota bacterium
CTGCTGAACCGGCTCGATGCCACCGATTTGCAGGACCGCGTCGTGGTCGAGCTGGCCGTCTGGTTTCACGATGTGGTGTACAACGCCCTCAAGTCCGACAACGAAGCCCGCAGCGCCGCCGAGGCGCTTCAGTTTCTGAAAGATTCCACCCTGGAGCCGCTCCGGCAGCAGCGCGTGGCCTTCCTCATCAACCGCACCGCCGACCATACCCAGCCCCAGCCGGCGGATGATGCCGACCTGCTGCTTTTCCTCGACGCCGACCTGAGCATTCTGGGCGCGCCGGCCGATGCGTACCGCGAATACGCCCGGCAGATTCGGCAGGAATATCGCCTCGTGCCCGACCTGCTCTACCGCCCCGGCCGCCGCAAAGTGCTGGCCAAAATGCTGGCCACCCCCGAGCTATTCCGCACCCCCGAAATGCGCACCGAGCTGGATGCCGCCGCGCGCCGCAACCTGGCCGCCGAGTTGGAAACGCTGTAGCATACGCTTCAGCTTGTGCACGAGCGTCGCGAGTACCGGTGTGAGGAAGCGGCTGGCAGCGGCAGAGGCAATCTGTGGCGTACGCAAAACCGCCGGGCTTAGTGGCAGTACGAAACCAGCTGCACCCCGTGCTCCTTGCAGTAGTCAACCTGCTTCTTGAGCACCTTTATCGTCTCGTAGGCAACACCCTTATCCTCTTCCTGCCTGGTGCTTGATTTCAGCCACTTGGCTATTTCCTCGTCCGTGGTGCTGAAGGATTGCAGACCCTGATGCAGCATATCCAGGTCCGCATCGGGCATAACTCCGATGATGGGAGTGTCCTCGATTACTGGCAATCCTAAATTTAAGTCACCGTCAAAAAAGGTGTTAGTAGCCAGGAAGTCAGGCACGTCAAAATCACTACCCAAGTACTCATCCAGCAAATCAGTGACGTAGCCCAGCTTGAAATCAATCCCATCATCGCTCAGGTTTACGCCCACGTAATCACAAATGCAAATCAGCGCGTAGCCGTAGGATTCGGCCGATTTGGCATCGTAGGGCTCGCCGTAAATAATCTGGCGCAAAGCTTCTTCCGTGCTCACCGAATCGTCGGAATCCTGGTCGGCGTAGTTATCGAACGCTTCAGTGGCTTGAATAGCCTGGAAAGCGGCTTCGTCTTTGGAAGCGAAAAGCTGTCGGACCTGCTGTAAGTCCACACCGTAAGAGAAGATATAGAGGCCCATGCGTGGGGAGGAAGGGAACTGGTGGGGGAGGGGGCCCAAAGCTACGCGGTTTTAGTTTGCGGCGAAGGGCCTGCACACCCCGGAAATCGACCTTTTTCGCCGTTATCTTTGTTGATTCCGCACGCCGAAACTCCCTCGGCACCGTTCCCCAATCAACCGAGAAGTCCGTGATAGTTTGCATTGCCGAAAAGCCCAGCGTGGCCCGCGAAATTGCCAACGTGCTGGGCGCCACCCGCCGCATGGACGGCTACATGGAAGGCAACGGCTACCAGGTCACCTGGACCTTCGGCCACTTCTGCCAGCTCAAGGAGCCCGACGACTACCAGCCCGAGTGGAAGCGCTGGAGCCTGCACAACCTGCCCATGATTCCGGAGAAGTTCGGCATCAAGCTCATGCGCCGCGACGATGGCGTGGTGCGGCAATTCAACACCATCAAGCGGCTGGTGGACGAGGCCACGGAAGTAATAAACTGCGGCGATGCCGGGCAGGAAGGCGAAGTCATTCAGCGCTGGGTATTGATGGAGGCCAAGTGCCGCAAGCCCGTGAAGCGCCTCTGGATTTCGTCGCTTGCCGAGGAGGCCATCCGGCAGGGCTTCGCTAATTTGAGGGAGGCCAAGGAGTTCGACAGCCTGTACCAGGCCGGCAAGAGCCGGGCGGTGGGCGACTGGCTGCTGGGCCTGAACGCCACGCGCCTGTTCACCCTCAAATACACTACCTATCAGGACAAGCAGCTGCTGAGCATCGGGCGGGTGCAAACCCCCACGCTGGCCCTGCTGGTGGAGCGCTGGCACGAAATCCAGAACTTTCGGTCTGAGCCGTATTGGGTGCTGAAGACCGAATACCGGGGCACCCTGTTCAGCCACATGGCCGCGCCCGACAAGGCCAAGGACGCCGACGCCGCCCCCGATACGAAGTCGCGCCTGCGCGCCCTGGGCTACTTCGTGACTGAAGAAGAAGCGCAGGAAGCCCTCGAAGCCGTGCGCCCCGCCCCGCTGCGCGTGACCGACGTGGAAATTAAGAAAGGCCGC
>JALYUI010000560.1 GCA_030853845.1 Bacteroidota bacterium
GGGCTGGCCGCCGCGCCCGGTCACGCGCCCGGCCCGGCGAAACCGGCGGGGCGGCTGGCATCGGGTGCTACCGGGCGAAGTCATAACCGGCCCGCCGGCCGGGGTCGCTCAGCACCTCATAAGCCGCGTTGATGGCCAGGTAGCGGGCGTGGGCGGCCGGGTCGGGCGTGCGGTCGGGGTGGGTGAGCAGCACCAGCCGGCGGTAGGCGCGGCGGATGTCGGCCGCCGGGGCATTTTCGGGTAGCTCCAGAACCTCGTAGTGCGTCATCAGCCGCGAAGTAACGGCCAGCGGCTTAAGCTACCAAAGCCACCACGGTATCGGCCTGGTCGAGCACGCGGCGCAGGGCCATTTCCAGCAGGCGGCGGTTTAGCTCGGGGCGCTGCGCACGGTAGAAGGCGTATTCGGCGGTGGTGAACTGGCCGGTTACCAGCCCCACGATGGTGTAGCGCAGCTTGGTGTTGCGGATGAGCAGTTCGGTGAGCTGGTGCTGCTGGTCAGTCGGCCGCAGGGTGATGTGGTGGTCGCGCACGAAATCGGCCACCACGGCCAGCAGCAGGTCGTTTTGCAGCTTAAGGACGGGGCGCAGGGTGGCGTGCAGGAAATGGCCGACGGTGCCTTCGACATCGGTCGTTTCGGTGTTGATGACGGGGCGCAGGGCTAGCAGGACGGCATCGGGCCGGGCCGCGATGGAGGAGGAGGTAGGCATAAAGGCCAAACCGCCGGCCGGGCCAATGGTTGCCGCGCCCGACCCCGCTACACCACGCCCAGCTTCACCAGCGCATCCCAGAGCACTACGCCGGCGGCCACGCCCACGTTCAGCGAGTGTTTGGTGCCGAACTGCGGGATTTCCACGGCCACATCGCACAGCGCCAGCACGGCATCGTCGACGCCGAATACCTCGTTGCCCAGTACCAGCGCCAGCGGCCGGCCCATTTCGGGCCGAAACTGCGGCAGCGGTACGCTGTCGGTGGTTTGCTCCACGGCGGCCAGCTGGTAGCCGGCCGCCTTCAAAGCTGCTAATGCTTCTACGGTTTCGGCGGCGTATTCCCAGGCCATCGACTCCTCGCTGCCAAGGGCAGTTTTGGTGATTTCGCGGTGCGGGGGGCGCGGCGTGTAGCCGCAGAGGTAGATTTTTTCCAGCGCAAAGGCATCGGCCGTGCGGAAAATGGCGCCCACGTTGTGCATG
This sequence comes from Bacteroidota bacterium, assembly GCA_030853845.1. Lineage (GTDB taxonomy): Bacteria > Bacteroidota > Bacteroidia > Cytophagales > Hymenobacteraceae > Hymenobacter. The sequence goes on from JALYUI010000560.1 coordinate 1,188, forward strand.
CTGCGCACGTTGTCGAGCACCAGAACCACGGGGCTTTTGGGCGTACTTTTGAAGTCATCGACCGAGGCCCGGTTCAACTCGGCCATTGTGAGTTTTCGCATTGAAATAGCGCGAACTTTGCGGTTCGCTTTATCAGTTTAAATGGGGTGGCAGGCTGGTTTGGTGAGCTTCACCAAGCCGCTTCCGCGACTTTGGGAGCTGCCGCCGCTTTTTCGTCCACGTCACCAATCGGCGCGCCACAAAGGTCGCGCTACGCCGCCTTGCCCGCACCTAAAAAAGAATTCGTCATCAAATCCGTCGGCCCCGACCACTTCACCGTGCCCATTCCGGCCGTGTCGGAAACGCCGCTGATGAAGCAGTATTACCAGCTCAAGCAGCAGCATCCGGGCGCGGTGCTGCTGTTCCGGGTCGGCGACTTTTACGAGACGTTTGGCGAAGATGCCGTCACGGCCAGCCGCATTCTCGACATCACGCTCACCAAGCGCGGGGCCGGCAGCAGCAGCGAAGTAGCCCTGGCCGGCTTCCCGCACCATTCGCTCGACAACTACCTGCCCAAGCTGGTGCGCGCCGGCCAGCGCGTGGCCATTTGCGACCAGCTCGAAAACCCTAAGGAAGCTAAAGGACTGGTAAAGCGCGGCATCACCGAGCTGGTGACGCCCGGCGTGAGCATGCACGACAACGTGCTCGAACGCCGCTCCAACAACTACCTGGCGGCCATTCATTTCGGCAAAACCGAGGCCGGCATCTCCTTTCTTGACATCAGCACCGGCGAGTTCCTGGCCGCCCAGGGCACGCTCGATTACCTGGGCAAGCTGATGCAGAATTTCAGCCCCGCCGAAGTGCTCTTCTGCAAGAAAAGCCGGGGCGAGTTCGAGCAGCATTTCGGCCCCGACTACTGCACCTACGCGCTGGACGACTGGGTTTTCGGGGCCGACTACGCCCACGACACCCTCACCCGCCACTTCCGCACCACCTCGCTGAAGGGCTTCGGCGTCGATAACCTGAAGGAGGGCGTCATCGCGGCCGGCTGCATCCTGCACTACCTGGCCGAAACCAAGCACAACGACGTGCAGCACATCGCCAGCCTCGGCCGCCTGGAGGAGGATAAATACGTATGGCTCGACCGTTTCACGGTGCGCAACCTGGAGCTGGTGCACGCCCAGCACCCCGGCGGCGTGCCCCTCATCGATGTGCTCGACCAGACCCTGACGCCCATGGGCGCGCGCCTGCTGCGCAAGTGGATAGTGCTGCCCCTCAAGGAAGTCAGCCAGATTCAGCGCCGCCTCGACACCGTGGCCGCTTTAGTTGCTGATGAAGAGCTGCTCGGCGACCTCACCCAGCACCTGCGCCAGATAAACGACCTGGAGCGCCTGATTTCCAAGGTGGCCGTGCGCCGTGTGAACCCGCGCGAGCTGCTCCAGCTGGCCCGCGCCCTCGAAGCCATTGCGCCCATGCGCGAGCGGCTGGCCGCCTCCGGCGTGCGCGCCCTGGTCAAGCTCTCCGAGCAGCTGAACCCCTGCGCCAACCTGCGCCAGGAAATCCTGACCAAAATCAAGCCCGACGCGCCCATCCTCACCAACCAGGGCGGCGTGCTGAATACGGGCGTCGACGCCGAGCTGGACGAGCTGCGCGCCCTGGCCTTTTCGGGCAAGGATTTCCTGCTGCAGCTCCAGATGCGCGAGCAGCGCAACACTGGCATCTCCTCGCTGAAAGTGGCCTACAACAAGGTGTTTGGCTATTATCTCGAAGTCACCAACGCCCACAAGGACAAGGTGCCCGCCGAGTGGATTCGCAAGCAGACGCTGGTAAACGCCGAGCGCTACGTGACCGAGGAGCTGAAAACCTACGAGGAAAAAATTCTCAACGCCGAGGAAAAACTGTTTGTGATTGAGCAGCGGATTTATAACGAGCTGGTGCTGGCCGCCCTCGAATTCGTGCCCCAGATTCAGCAGAACGCCCGCGCCATCGGCGTGACCGACTGCCTGGCCAGCTTCGCCCTCACGGCCCGGCAGCAGCGCTACGTCCAGCCCGTGGTGAACGACGGCACCCTGCTAGATATCCGGGCCGGCCGCCACCCCGTCATTGAGCGGCAATTGCCGCCGGGCGAGAGCTATATCCCCAACGACATCTGCCTCGACCAGGACGACCAGCAGATTGTGGTGATTACCGGTCCCAACATGGCCGGCAAGTCGGCGCTGCTGCGCCAGACGGCCCTCATCGTGCTGCTGGCTCAAATCGGCTCCTTCGTGCCCGCCGAGGCTGCCACCGTGGGCATCATCGACAAGATTTTTACCCGCGTGGGCGCTTCCGACAACCTGAGCAAGGGCGAAAGCACCTTCATGGTGGAGATGACCGAAACCGCCTCCATCCTAAACAATCTCTCGGATAGAAGCCTTGTTTTAATGGACGAAATCGGGCGCGGCACCAGTACCTACGACGGCATCAGCATCGCCTGGGCTATCGTCGAGCACCTGCACAACAACCCCCGCGCCCGCGCTAAAACCCTGTTTGCCACCCACTACCACGAGCTTAACCAGTTGGCCGACGACTGCCCCCGCGTACGCAACTACAACGTGGCCGTGAAGGAGGCCGACGGCCGCGTGCTCTTCCTGCGCAAGCTGCAGCCCGGCGGCTCCGAGCATAGCTTCGGCATTCATGTGGCGCGCATGGCTGGCATGCCCACCAGCGTGGTACTGCGCGCCAACGAAATCATGCACCACCTCGAAGTGGAGCGCACTGGCACCGGGGCCGAGAGCGAGGTGCCCACCGAATTCGACGACCTGCTCGAAGGCATCGAGCCCAGCGGCAGCCGCGCTGGCCTGGCCGTGCCGCCGCCCCGCGAGCCCGCCC
>JALYUI010000097.1 GCA_030853845.1 Bacteroidota bacterium
TGCGGTAGAGATGCTTCACTGCGTTCAGCATGACCGTCCGTTTTCTGTATCTGCCAACGAACAAAAAGTATCTGCCCATGTCCACTGCTCCGCTGCCTACCCGTGCTGCCCGCCGCCGCCTGCGGCCGCTGATTGGCTGGGTGCAGCTGGGGGCGCTGCTGCTGCTGCTGAGCCTGTTTGGCTACCTGGCCGGCCCGGGCCTGGCCGGTACCAGCGACTCGCGCCTGTACCTGTACGCGGCCCACATGCTGCGCGCCACCGGCCAGCTGCTGCACCCCGATGGCACGCCCTACCGCTACTGGCCGCCACTCTACCCCGTGCTGCTGGCGGCCGCCGGCTCGCTGGCGGGGGCGCGGCTACTGCACGGTGCGGCCCTGCTGGGCAGCTTGCTGGTCTGGAGCTGGCTGGGCCGGCAGCTGCTGCCGGCGCGGCGGGCGCTGCTGCTGCCCCTGCTGCTGGCCTTGAGCGCCCCCTGGCTGCTGGTGAGCAAGTTTGTGTGGGCCGAATGCGTGTTCCTGCTACTGGTGGGCCTGTACGTATCGGCGCTGCTGCAATGGCTGCGCTCGGCCCGGGGCGAGTGGACGGCGCTGGCCACCGTGTTCGGGCTGCTGCTGCCCTTGCAGCGCACGCTGGGCCTGTTTTGGCTGGCGGGGGGCGGTGTAGCCCTGTTGCTGGGGGCCTGGCGGCATTTGGCGGCGCGGGGCCGCTGGCTGCTGCTGCTGCACCTGGGCCTGAGCGGCCTGGGCGGGGTGCTGTGGCAGCTGCACGCGCTGGGGGCCGGCCCCAGCCGCTACCACCCCAGCCGGGGCCTGGCGCAGCTGCTCAGCTCCCTGGCCGACTACGGGTTTATTATCGGCCACTGGCTGCTGCCGCTGCCCACTTCGGCTCGCATCCTGCTGCCCGATGCGCTGTGGGCGGCCGTGCTGCTGGGGCTATTTGTGGCGCTATGGCCGCGTCGGCGGCCGTGGCGGCAGGTGGGCGCGCTGGCCCCGCCCCGCACCCCCGATTCGGAGCCGGCCCCCACTGCCTTCCCGGCTCCGCCCGGGCTGAGCTTTAGTGTGCCGCTGCTGCGTGAGGTGCTGTGGGCCGCTTCGGCTACGCTGGTGGCGCTGGTGGCGGGCCTCACCGTGTTTGCGCAGAGTGCGGCCGGCGTGCACGCCACCGAGCGTTACGCCAGCGTGCTGTATGCGCCCGTGGTGCTGCTCGTGCTCACGGCCTGGCCTACCCGCGCCCCGCGCTGGCTCGGCCAGCTGCTGCTGGCGCTGTGGCTGCTGGGTGCTGCCGGCCGGGCGCTGCACGTCGCCCACGACCTGCGCCGGGTGCCGGCGCTGGCCCCGGAGTCATTCCCCGGCCCAGGGCTGAACCGGCAGCCGGTCGGGACAGCCGACGAGTAGCGCCGCGATGGTTGTGCCCAATTGCGGGTGGCGCAGGGAGCCCGCAATTTCGGCCAGCGGCAGCAGCGCGAAGCGCCGCCCGGCCAGGCGCGGGTGCGGCACCGTGAGGTTGGGGGTTTGAATAATTTCAGCGCCAAAAAACAGGATGTCGACATCGAGCGTGCGGCTGCCCCAGCGTTCGAGCCGCTCGCGGCCGGCGTGCTCCTCGGCGGCCAGGCAGGCGGCCAGCAAGGTTTCGGCAGCTAAATCTGTGCGCAGAGCCAGAGCCTGATTTAGGAAGGCCGGCTGGTCTTCGCGGCCCCAGGCGGCTGTTTCATAGATGCCCGAAGCCGCCACGATTTCACCGGCGGTAGCAGCCAGTTGTGTGCGGGCCAGCTCCAGGTGAGCGGCCCGGTCGCCGAGATTAGAGCCCAGCAGCAGGTAGGTTAATGTAGGAACGGTGGAACTACCAGGGCTCATACCTGGCGCTCGAAAAACGTGGCCGTGGCCTCGGCTACTTGGTGGGCAGCGGTGGGCAGCGTGGTTTCGGGCCAGGGGTGGCTGCCGCCGAACATGTGCGTGACGCCGGGCAGCAGCAGCAGCTCGGCATCGGGGCGCAGCTGGTGCAGGGTGTGGGCAGCGGCCACGGCCACGGTTTCGTCCTGGTCGCCGTGAATGAGGAGCAGGGGCTGGCGCAGCTTGCGGCGCACGTTGTGGGCAATGTCGAGGCGCAGGCGGTTGGCGTGGTAGTTCTCCACGGCCTGGTAATACACCGGCAGCTGCTGGCCGGTGCGGGAGTTGGGCACGTGCAGCACGCCGCTGCGCGCCCACTCGTCGAATATGGCCTGCGGCCACGGCGGGTGCACGGCGGCAATGGCGGCCCAGGTGGCCACGGCCCGCACGCGCGGGTCTTCGGCCGCTTTCAGCAGGGCCAGGCCGCCGCCCCGGCTGTGGCCGGCCAGGTAAAAGCGGGCCAGATTCATCTCAGCCGCTGGTACCGGCGTGGCCCCGGGGGTGAAAAGGGCATCCATCAGCTGCCCGATATCGTCGAGCTCAATGCTGAAATTGTTGCGGCCGAAAGCCTCCAGGTCTTCCAAATCGCCGGTGCCACCAATCACCACACCGTTGTGCGAGAGGTTGAGCTTCACGAAGACAAAGCCCCGGTCGGCAAAGAAATCGGCCAGCAGCGGGAAGTGGCCCCAGTCCTTGAAGCCCTTGAAACCGTGCACAAACAGCAGCACGGGCTTGGCCCGGCCATCGGCCTGGTAAGTGGCATCGGCCTCGAAGGGCCGGCCGTGGGCGGTGCCGGTGAGCTGGAAAGAATGACGGGTGAGCATGGGGCGAAGGTAATCAGGCGAGGAGGGCTTTATAGGGTAGGAGGGTATGGGGGTGGGAGAGTAGGAGGTAGTGAGGGCTGGCATTTGTCATCCTGAGCTTGCGAGCCAAATGCCGGCCGGGGCGCGCAACTGGCCACTTCTGCCGTATCATTGCCGGCGCAATGCCCAACCCGTCCGCCATTTCCCTCGACCAGATTCAGGCCCCCATCGCGGCCGAAATGGAAGAGTTCGAGCACAAGTTTCGTCAGTCGATGCGCACCAAGGTGCTGCTGCTCGACAAGATAATGGGCTATATCGTGAAGCGCAAGGGCAAGCAGATTCGGCCCATGTTCGTGTTTCTCACGGCCCGCGCCGCCCGCGCCGAGCCCAACACCGGCGACCCGCTGCCCGATGCCACGTTCCGGGGCGCGGCCCTCATCGAGCTGCTGCACACGGCTACGCTGGTGCACGACGATGTAGTGGATGAGAGCAACTACCGGCGCGGCTTTTTCTCCATCAACGCGCTGTGGAAGAACAAGATTGCCGTGCTCGTGGGCGACTACCTGCTCTCGCGCGGCCTGCTGCTGGCCCTCGAAAACGACGACTTCGACCTGCTCAAAATCGTGAGCAACGCCGTGCGCGAGCTCAGCGAAGGCGAGCTGCTGCAAATTGAGAAAGCCCGCAAGCTCGACATCACAGAAGACGTTTATTTCGACATCATCCGCCAGAAAACGGCCTCGCTCATTGCCTCCTGCACGGCGGTGGGGGCGGCCTCGGTGGGGGCCGATAAGGAGACGATTGAGCGCGCCCGCCTGTTCGGCGAGAAAGTCGGTATCGCCTTTCAGATTAAGGACGACTTATTCGACTACGGCACGGCCGAAATCGGCAAGCCCGTGGGCATCGACATCAAGGAGAAAAAGATGACGCTGCCGCTGATTTACGCATTGCAGCAGGCCAGCTGGCTGCAGAAGCGCCAGGTCATCTTCAACGTGAAAAATAACAACGGCCACCGCGAGCGGGTGCAGGAGGTCATCGAATTCGTGAAGAAGTCGGGCGGCCTCGACTACGCCATTCAAACCATGAAGCGCTACCGCGACGAGGCCCTGACCATCCTGCACACCTTCCCCGACTCGCCCAGCCGCACCTCGCTGGAGCAGCTGATTAACTACACGATTGAGCGGGAAAAATAGACCACAGATTGAACGGATTTTAACGGAGGAAACAGATTTTTTGTGGTTCCGCAGCCCACAATGCCGTTGGTTCGCCCAATAAAAAAA